>DAMDKH010000430.1:0-1502 GCA_032099965.1 Microbacterium sp. | reverse complement strand
CCTCCCCGTGCACGCCGCGCAGAACGTCGTCGGGTTCCTCGCCGGCACGCAGGTGCCCGTCATCGATCCCGCCTACGCCGACGTGTCGCGTTGAGCCCCGCCCGCGTCGTCAGCCCGCGAACGCCGCCACCGGCATCCCGGTGACACCCGGGCGCACGGAGAAGAGCGACCCGGCCTCCGTGCCGTGGTCGGCATCCAGCCCCTGGGCCGAGGTCGTGATGAACAGCGTGCCCAGATCGTCGCCGCCGAACGTGCACGCGCTCACCTGACCCCGTCTCCTCGGGGATCGACACGAACCCGCGGCGCCCCCGCAGGTCGCCCTCGTTCACGTCGAACACGTCGATCCGCTGCGTCTCGGTGTCGACGTAGTAGGCGCGCGAACCGCCGGGAGCGAAGGCGACGCCGTTCGAGACCGTCACCCGCGACAGCACCTGGCTCGCCGTCAGGTCGGCGTCGATGCGGAGCACGCGCCCCACGGCCCCCGCGTCGCCGGTGGCCATGCTGCCGGCGAGCAGGCGTCCTCGCGGGTCGACCGTGCCGTCGTTGAACTGCGCGTCACCCAGGTCGAACGTCGCCGCGATGCGCGGGGTGCCGTCGGCCGAGTCCGCGAGGTGCAGCGAGCGCGCGCCGAAGGCCACGTATCCGCCGCCGACGCGCGGACGGCAGAATGCCGCGTACTCGTCGTCGAGGTGCAGGCGGTGGATGCCGTCGTCGCGCAGGGTGACGAGGTCGGCCGCCTCGGCGTCGACCCACCGCACTCCGCCCCAGGTCGTCGACCAGACGGGGGTCTCGGCGTGCACGCAGATCGGTCCGGTCAGGTTCTCGGGGGTCACGGGGTCTCCTCGGCGGTGCGGGGGGCGCGTTGCTCGGGCCCGGTGGTGAGCTCGCGGGCGACCTTCGTCTCGAGCACCTCCACCGCGGCGTCGGAGAGCAGGATCAGACCGTCGAGCTCTTCGCGCACCCGCGTGTAGGCGACGTGCCGTTCGGCGGGGGTCGCCGACTCGTCGATGGCGACCGTCAGCAGCTTCTGCGCGCGATCCAGGCGTTTGCGTTCGGCGTCGGTGAAGGTGGAGTCGCGCAGACGCCGGGCATCCTTCTCGGCCACCTCGAACGCGACGGCGTATGCGCCCACCGCGTCGAGGTACTCCGACACCTGCTGCTCGGTCACGGTCGCGTCGGCCGAGGCGGGGCGCAGTGCGTCCGCCGTGCGCTTGGCCCGCAGGAACGCGGCGGTCAGCGGCTGCCGCCCGTCGCTCATGGCCGGGAACGCGATGAGCTTCGCCACGTCGAGCTCGTAGTCGAGCCAGCGGGCGGTGATCTCATCGTGCTCGGCGAACAGGCGCACGAGCAGGTCGTGCGGGGCGGCGGACGCGCGCGAGTCGATCACCGTCGGCCGCGGCTGCCGGCCCAGGGATCGCGCCTCGATCTGGGCGGCCTTGAGCTGCGCCTTCGCCCGGAGGGTCTCGAGCCGGCGCTCGTGCCGGCGCTTGGCGGCGCGCTCC
>DAMDKH010000429.1:0-1508 GCA_032099965.1 Microbacterium sp. | reverse complement strand
GCGACGCTCGTGCTCTCGGGCACGCCGACCGCGGTCGGCACGTTCCCGGTGACCTTCTCGGCGACCAACGGTGACACCTCGGCCACCCAGGTGCTGACGATCACCGTCGGACAGGCGCCGTCGTTCACCGGCTCGCTGTCGACCTCGGTCGCGGCAGGCAGCGCGGTCGACGTCACCCTTTCGACCGTAGGCACCCCGCCCGCGGTCATCGCGGCGACGGACCTGCCGGCCGGCCTCGTGCTCGACCCCGCCGACGACGGCACCGCGAACCTGCACGGCACGCCCACCGTCGCGCCGGGCGAGTACCGCATTCCCCTCACCGCGACCAACGACCGAGGGCAGAGCTCGGCCGAGTTCGTGCTCACCCTCACCGCGACCCCGTCGTTCACGAGCCCGGCCACCGGGGTCGCCACGGCCGGCGTCCCCCTCGACTTCCCCCTCGTCGTCGACCCGGGATACCCGGCCCGCGACGCCGTGGAACTCATCGACGGGCCCACCTGGATCAGCCTCACGGGCGCGCCGGGCGACCAGCGGCTCGTCGGCACGCCTCCGGCACAGGCCGGCGGGATCGTCGCCGTGTCCGTGCGCATCGTCGGCACCACGGTCACGCACCGCATCGACCTGACGGTGAACGAGGCCCCGACGGTCACCGGGCAGCCGGCATCCGCCACGGTGAACGCGGGGAGCGACGCCGTCTTCTCGGCATCCGCCACCGGTTACCCGGCCCCCACCGTGCAGTGGCAGCGCAACGACGGCGACGGGTGGGTCGACATCACCGGAGCGACGTCATCGTCGCTGACCGTCACCACCACGATCGCGGACGACGGAGCGCGCGTGCGCGCCGTGTTCACCAACACCGTGGCGACCGCGACGACGGAGGAGGCTCTGCTGACGGTCGGCGAGCGACCCTCCCTCGCGGCGATCGACCCGGTGACGGTGCTCGCCGGCGGAGAGCTCATGATCGACGTGCGCAGCGACGGACTCCCGCAGGGCACTCTCACCGCGAGCCCCCTTCCCGCGTGGTTGACGTTCACGGACGACGGCGACGGCACGGGAACGCTCACGGGAACGCCCGCCCTCGGCGACGCCGGCCGGATCGAGGTCGTCATCACCGTCGACAACGGCTTCGGCACCGACACCGCGACCGCGGCGATCCGCGTCGCCGACACCGTGCCCCCGCCCTTCACCGCGCCGGAGGTGACCGACGGGGTGCTCACCGGCGTTCCCGCCGAGGTCACCCGGGGTCAGCAGCTCACGGTCGGCGGCAGCGGCTACCTGCCCGGGGCCACCGTGCAGCTCACGATGTACTCGTCTCCGGCACCGCTCGGTTCGGTCGTCGCCGACGCCCAGGGTGAGTTCCGCCTCGACGTGACCGTGCCGGCCGACCAGGCCGAGGGCGCGCACACCCTCGTCGCCTCGGGCATCGGTGCGGAAGGCACGGCACGTTTCCTGGCGGACGACACCCGGCTGATCGTGCCCGCGGCCCCCGGCGAGCCCGGTGGCGGCAC
>DAMDKH010000428.1:0-1515 GCA_032099965.1 Microbacterium sp. | reverse complement strand
GGGGGCGGGGGAGGCGGGCGCCGATGACGCCGGTGCGGGGGTGCCGGTCGGCGCCGGCGCGTCTCCGACCTCATCCGCCGCGTAGGCGGGAGCGGCGGCGAGGGAGCCGAGCGTGAGCGCGACCGCGGTCGACAGGGCGAGAGCGCCGCGACGCCCCCGCTTCCGGAATTCTGACGGATCGACTCCCGAGCGGGCGTCGTCGTGGGGGGCTGACATGCGAACGGTCTCCTCGACATTGTGGATTTCGGTGACGTCGGACCCTCGTGGGGCCTGTCGAGCGCAGGTCCGGGTCGTCGCCGGACGAGCGCATGTCAGCGAGCCTACGGAGGGGCTCGGACATCCTCAACGGTGTTCGCCGATTCGTCACCGACTGCTCACCGGTCGGCGTGCGCCGGGCCGGCGCCGCGCGGCGTCAGGAGCGGGCGGCCTCGGACTCCTCGAATTCCTCGACCTCGCGCTCCCAGGCGTCCTTCGCGAGGCGGTACCAGAGGTAGAAGGCGAAGCCGGCGAAGATGACCCACTCCGCGGCGTAGAAGATGTTGAGCCAGTTGATCGGCGACTGCTCCGCCGGCGCCGGGGAGGCGATGTCCTCGAGTCCGCCCAGCGCCACCGAGGAGGCGAGGTACGGACGGTAGACGTCGAGCTGGTCGGTGTCGTGCCAGAACCCCAGCAGCGCCGCGGTCGACATGCGCTCGACCCGCTGCGGGTCGTCGTGCGGCGGCACCGCGGGGCCCTCGTCCGAGATGAGGCGTCCGGAGATCTCCACAGCCGTGTCGACGTCGGCGTCCAACCGCGCCACCGCCGCGTCGGCGCTCTCCCGATCCGGCGCCCATCCCACGGCCACAGCGATCGACGTGCGCTCGGCGACGCGGAGCTGGCCGGTGACCCAGTAGCCCTCGACGCCCTCGTTGAAGCGGTCCGACACCACGAGGAAATCGCCGGGGACCCAGGTTCCCGCGGTCTCGACGCGCTGACCGACGACCGGTTCGGGAAGGTACTCCCCCGGCTGCACCGTCTCCGTCAGGGGCTGCACCTGCTCTGTGGCCCCCGGAGCGGGCGGATCGGTCTCGATGGCGCGCTCGAGCTGCCACTGGCCGAGCCACGCGAACACGCCCGCGACGACCAGGCAGAACAGGAGCATCCCGATCCATCGTCCGCGCAGCATCACCTCGCGGAGGGTCGGCGGGAACAACGGAGCGGACGTCACAGCGGGCGGGAGGTCAGGACTCGTACGGGGCGAGGACGACCTCGACCCGCTGGAACTCCTTGAGGTCGGAGTATCCGGTCGTGGCCATCGACTTGCGCAGGGCGCCGATGAGGTTGGCGGTGCCGTCGGCGACGGGGGCCGGACCGTAGAGGATCTCCTCGAGCGTGCCGATGCCGCCGACCCGCACCCGGCGTCCGCGCGGGAGCTGGGGGTGGTGGGCCTCGGGGCCCCAGTGGAAGCCGTGGCCCGGTGCGTCCGTGGCGCGGGCGAGGGCCACGCCGAGCATCACCGCGTCGGCGCCCATCGCG
>DAMDKH010000427.1:1256-1521 GCA_032099965.1 Microbacterium sp. | reverse complement strand
CAGGAGTTCTGGCGTTCGCCGCGCTGGAGCTGGTGGCGCCCGGTGGTGGCCACGACCCGGAGGCCGGTGGAGGCGCTGATGCGGGCCACGGCCTCGGGGTCGCGACCCAGGCCCCACGGCGTGGCGTCGACCATCGCGGCGAATCCGCTGCCCCGCAGCAGAGCGGCCTCGTCGCGGGAGAGGTCCTCGTCGTCGAGCTCGTCGCCGGGCAGCAGCGGTGTGACCTGGAAGAGGTGCTCGTGCACGTTCGTCGGCCCGAGCAGCG
>DAMDKH010000427.1:0-1246 GCA_032099965.1 Microbacterium sp. | reverse complement strand
TCGATGTCGCGGAGGACCGTGCGGATCATCGTCGGGCGGAGTCGGCGGCCTCGGCGAGCTGCTCGACGATCTCGGGGGTGAGGTCGAGCTCGAACACGTCGGCGACGACCTGCGACCAGCCGTGGATGAAGTAGCGCCAGCCGTCGACGACGACGAGCGATCGCTGCTCCTGCTGCGCGCGGGCCTGGTGGAGGAACTCCAGCGAGCCGCGGTAGTTGAACTCCCACACGTACGCCTGCTCGGGGAACACCACCGCATCCGGCAGCGGGGAGCCCGGCCGGTCCTTGCCGAGCCCGGTGGCGTTCACGATCACCGAGCCGCGCGGGGCGGCCGAGACGAGGGCGGCGGCCTCGTCCGCGGTGTCGGTGGGCACGTAGCGGATGAGGTCTTCGGGGGTGCCGTGCTCGGCGTGCACGCGGCGGAGATGCGCGAGCGCCTCGTCGGTGCGCGCGGTCACGGTCACGCGGGCCGGGGCATCCGCCCGCTCCGCGAGAGCCCAGCTGAGGGCCGTGCCCGAGCCGCCGGCGCCGAGGATGACGACCTCCGCGCCGGTGCGGGCGAAGTGGTCGGCCGGGAGGAAGTCGTTGAGGGCGAGGTCGACCGTGATCGGGTCCTTCGCGCGGCCGATGAGACGGTCTCCGCGCTGCGAGATGCTGGAGATCTCGCGGCAGGACACGGCGAACGGGTCGAGCTCGTCGAAGAGGTCGGATGCCGCGGCGTACACGTTCATCTTGTGGGTGGTGACGAGCGCCCCGCGGTGCCGGGGGTCATCGCGGATCTGCTCCACGAGGGCCCGGTACTGCGCCGGCGTCGCGTCGATGGGGAGGTCGTGCCCGACGAGTTCGCGCGTGGGGAGGCCGAGCACGTCGGCCCAGCGCGGGAACACCTGCATGATCGACGACGACGCGGTGCTGACGCCGACGAAGCCCATGTATCCGGCGTCGGTCCCGGCGTCGGCGGAGGCGGCGGCTCGGTCGGTGGGGAGGGAGGTGGTCATCGCGGTCTCCTACGGGGCTCTCACGGGGAATCGGGGCTCGCCGCCGCGCAGCACGGCGATCACGTCGTCGAGCGACAGGGCGCCCATGTTGTCGACGGCCTGGGTGGTCTGCGCGCCGAGGTGCGGGGTGACGACGACGCGGTCGGCGAGGGAGGGGGCGAGCAGCGGACTGTGCGTCGCGGCGGTGTCGCCGGCGAGCGTGTCGGCGGCGTAGCCGGCGAGGATGCCGTCGTGCAGGGCCTCGGCCAC
>DAMDKH010000426.1:0-1530 GCA_032099965.1 Microbacterium sp. | reverse complement strand
CAGCCTCGCGACGCCGTCGCCCGCGCCCTGCCCCGGCTCGGGGTCGACGGTCTCGTGGCCCTCGGACTCGCGACCGCCGACGCTGCGACGGTCACCCCGATCGCCCTCCTGCGCCCCCAGTCGTTCGTCGACGCCGACGGCGTGGGGGAGTGGTGGATCGCCAGCGACCTCGACGAGGTGGCCCTCGGCACCGCGCTGCCCGCCGACCACGTGCTCGGCGTCGGCGGAGCATCGCGCACGCTCGCGGAGATCATCGTGCCGATCGACGTCGACCGGGCGCTCGACCTCGGCACCGGATGCGGCATCCAGGCCCTGCTCGTCTCCCGCCGCGCCGGGACCGTCGTCGCGACGGACATCTCGGCCCGTGCCCTCGCCTACGCCGAACTGAACGCGCTCCTCAACGGGGTGCGCAACATCGACTTCCGCCTGGGCAGCATGTTCGATCCGGTGGCCGGCGAGGCGTTCGACCTCGTCGTCTCGAACCCGCCGTTCGTCATCACCCCGCGGTCCGAGGGCGTGCCCGCCTATGAGTACCGCGACGGCGGGCTAATCGGCGATGCCCTCGTGGAGCAGTTCGTGCGCAGCGTGCCGTCGTACCTGACGCCGGGCGGGATCGCCCAGCTGCTCGGCAACTGGGAGTCGCGCGACGGCGTGAAGGGCCTCGCGCGCCTCGATGCCTGGGTTCCCCGGGAGCTCGACCTCTGGGTGATCGAGCGCGAGGAGCTCTCACCGCTCGCCTACGCCGAACTGTGGATCCGCGACGGGGGCACCACTCCGCGCGACCCCGGCTTCACGCCGCTGCTGACCGCCTGGCTCGACGACTTCGCCGCACGCGGGGTCACGGCCATCGGGTTCGGGTACGTGCTGATGCGACGCGGCTCGGAGTCGGCCCTGCGGCGCACGGAGCACGTCGGTCAACCGCTCTCCGGCGTCGGGCGGGCTCTGGCGCACGGGCTCGCGGCGCACGACACCCTCGCCCACGGCATCCCCTCGACCCTCGTCACCGCGCCCGACATCACCGAGGCCCGTCACCTGCTGCCGGGCGCCGACGACCCGAGCGTCATCGAGCTGCGCCAGGGCGGGGGCTTCGCGCGCACCATCAACGTCGACCCCGCGCTCGCCGCATTCGTGGGGGCGTGCGACGGGGAGCTGACGGTCGGGCAGATCGTGGCGGCCCTCGCCGACCTCTTCGACGTGCCCCTGGCCGATCTGTGGGCCGAGCTGGAGCCGCGCATCCGTGCGCTGCTCATCGACGGGTTCCTCGCCGCCGAATAGCGCGGCCGTGAGGCACCACGCCCGCTGTGAGACACCACCGGAGGTGAGGTGCCTCGCAGGGAGTGGTGTCTCAGCGGGGTCAGGCGTGGTCAGGCCGCGCGGCGCCGGGCGGAGCGGAAGACGGCCGCGCCGCCGAGGACGGCCAGGGCGGCGAGCAGCGCCAGGAGTCCGGACGCCGCGGCGTCGGTGCCCGTCGTCGCCAGGCCGGTGCCCGCGGGATCGGTGCCCGCGGGGTTGGTGCCTGCGCCGGAACCG
>DAMDKH010000425.1:0-1533 GCA_032099965.1 Microbacterium sp. | reverse complement strand
GCCCTCGCCGATGCGGGCTGGCACGCGACCGCCGTCGATCTGCGCGGTCACGGCGATGCACCCCGCGCCCTCGACTACTCCGTCGGGGCGTACGGCGCCGACCTCGCCGCCACGCTCCCCGACGGCGGCGAGGCGTGGGATGCCGTCATCGGCCATTCCCTCGGCGGGGCGGCGAGCACGGTCGCCGCCGCATCCGCCCCGGCATGGACGCGACGGCTCGTGCTGCTCGACCCCGCGATCGTCGTCGACGGACGGGATGCGGCCATCGTGCGCCGCAGCCAGGAGCGCGCCTTCGGCGACAACCGCCTGGAGCTCGTGCGTCAGGAGCATCCGCACTGGCATCCGCAGGATCACGAGTTGAAGGTCGACGCGGTCCGGCGGGCGAGCGCCTGGGCGGTGGAGCAGACCAGCGCGCAGAACACGCCGTGGGACGTGCGTGCCGACGCGGCGCGGCTGGGCGTGCCCACGCGGGTGATCGCATCCGACCCCGAGGTCTACAGCATCTTCGCCGGCGAAACGGCGGCGGCCGTGGTGGCCGCGAACCCGATGATCTCGATGTCTGTCGTCTCCGGTGCCGGGCACTCGCTGCACCGCGACCGACCGGACGAGACCCTGCGCCAGATTTTGGAGGCCCTCTCATGAACGACTTCGATCCTGCGGCGCACCTGCCGGACGACCTGCTGCAGCGCATCCGCGAGCGGGCGCCGATCCATGATCGGGAGAACACCTTCCCCGAGGCCGATCTCGACGAGCTGCGCGCCGCCGGCTACCTGTCGATCCTCGTCCCCGCCGAGCGCGGCGGGGCGGGTCTGGGCCTCGCCGAGGCCGCCCTCCTGCAGCAGCGTCTCGCGACAGCGGCTCCCGCCACGGCCCTGGCGATCAACATGCACCTGGTCTGGACGGGGGTGGCGAAGGTGTTCTCCGACCGCGGCGTTCCCGGGCTGGAGTTCGTGCAGGAGGGGGCGGTCGCGGGCGAGGTCTTCGCCTTCGGCATCAGTGAGCGCGGCAACGATCTCGTGCTTTTCGGCAGCGACACCGAGGCCGCACCCCTGACCGACGGCGGCTATGCGTTCACCGGCACGAAGATCTTCACCTCCCTCGCTCCCGTGTGGACGAGGTTGGGTCTGCACGGCCTCGACACAACGAGTCCGGATGCCCCGAAGCTCGTCTTCGCCTTCGTCGAGCGCACCGACGCGGTCGACACGGCCGACGACTGGGACACCCTCGGGATGCGCGCCACCCAGAGCCGCACCACCCGCCTGTCGGGCGCTGTCGCCGCACCGGGGCACGTGGTGCGGCGCATCGACCCCGGGCCCGGCCCCGACCCCATCGTCTTCGGCATCTTCAGCGTCTTCGAGATCCTTCTCGCCTCGGTGTACACGGGGATCGCGCACCGCGCGCTCGAGCTGGCCGCCGAGACCGCGCATGCCCGGCGGTCCAAGCGGACGGGGGCGGCCTACAGCCAGGATCCGGACATCCGCTGGCGCGTCGCCGACATGGCGCTGGCCTACGACGCGCTGCCCCCGCAGATCG
>DAMDKH010000424.1:0-1535 GCA_032099965.1 Microbacterium sp. | reverse complement strand
TGCCGGACGAGGAGCGACCGCAGTCCGACTCCCGCCGCCGCGCACAGGACGAGGGCCCCCGCCAGGAGGGCGAGCCGCGGACGACGCATGCCCCGATTCGAACCTGCCGACGTGAACGCGGCGTGAACGAGGGTCAGCCGAGCGGACGGCGCTCCAGTTCGGTGGTCCCGGCCGAGACCGTCGCGAAGGCCGTGAACCCGGCGGCCGCCGCCCGTTCCAGGAGGGCCTTGAGGTTCTTGGTACGACGCTCGAGCCGCACACGCGCACCCTGCGCGATCAGCGCCGTCTTGTGCGCGAGCAGCTCGGCGACGGGCACGTCGCCGTCGTGCACGAGCACCACCGCATCGGCCGCGGCGTCGTCGTCGCTCGTCACGAGGTCGACCAGACGCTCGAAGCCCAGCGAGAAGCCCACGGCGGGCACCTGCTGGCCCAGGAAACGACCGATCATGCCGTCGTAGCGGCCGCCACCGCCGAGCGAGTAGGAGACGGAGGGGTGCGCCAGCTCGAAGATCGTGCCCGTGTAGTAGCCCATCCCCCGCACGAGGAACGGGTCGAAGGCGAGCGGCACCTCTGCCTGCCCGCGCCCGACGGAGACGGCCTCGCCGATGCCCACCAGGTGCGCGACGACGTCGTCCGGCGCCCCGGGGGGCAGCGCGGCACGGATCTGCCGCTCGCCGTACGGCTCGGCGTCGTCTCCCGCGGTGCGGCCGAGGAACTCCTCGAAGGCGTCCACGGCCGCCGGGGTGACCGCGCGATCGCGCAGCTCGGCGGCGACGCCCGAGGGACCGACCTTGTCGAGCTTGTCGATCGTGATGAGCACGCCGGAGCGCTCCTCCGCGGTGAACCCGAAGCTGCCGAGCATCCACTCCAGCACCCGGCGGTCGTTGATCCGCACCGTCGCGTCGTCGAGCCCGAGAGCGTCGACCGCGTCGAGCGAGGCGACGAGGAGCTCGGCCTCGGCGCGTCCCGTGTCGTCGCCCATGATGTCGATGTCGCACTGCACGAACTGGCGGTACCGCCCCTTCTGGGGCCGCTCCGCCCGCCACACCGGACCGATCTGGATGGACCGGAAGACGGCGGGGAGCTGTGCGCGGTTGCTGGCGTAGAACCGGGCGAGCGGCACCGTGAGGTCGTAGCGCAGGCCGAGATCGGCGAGAGCGGACGGATCGTCGGCACCGGCGCGGATGGCCTCGGCGTCGAGCCCGCGGCGCAGCACGTTGTAGGCGAGCTTCTCGTTGTCGCCGCCGATTCCCGCGTGCAGCCGCGCGTACTCCTCGAGTGCGGGCGTCTCGATCTCATCGAATCCGTGGGCGCGGTAGCGCTCACGGATGACGGAGAGCACCCGCTCGCGACGGGCCTTGTCGGCGGGGAGGATGTCGCGCATGCCGCGCGGCGCGTTCACAGTAGCCACGGAACCATTCTCCCAGGTCCGCCGACGGCCGCCGGCACCGGTCAGCGCTCCGTCGCGCGCACCTCGTCTTCGAGCGCGCCCAACCGCCCGCGCAGCGCACGCTCGGCGTCCCACCCCTCCGCCC
>DAMDKH010000423.1:0-1539 GCA_032099965.1 Microbacterium sp. | reverse complement strand
AGCAGCACGGCGAACGTCAGGGCGTCGGCGGTGGCGAGCAGGGTGATCGCGCCGGAGAGCAGGATGCCGAGCAGCGATCCGCCGAGCATGAGCGCGATGCGTCGGTGCCGGTCGGCGAGGATGCCTCCGGCGAGCGTCGCGAGCAGGCGGGTGACCAGGCCCGCTCCGGCGATGATGCCCGCGAGCGCCGGGTCGTCGGTGACGATGAGCGCGAGGAGCGGGACGGCGAAGCCGAAGAGCGCGGCGGCGAGTCCCCGGCTCGTGTCGCTGACGAGCCAGGTGAGGTAGCGGGTGTTGCGCCACAGGCGGTGGGGCGCGGTCGCGGTGGACATGGTTCGAGGGTATATCCGCAACAACACTTGCGCAAGTAAGATTGCGCAACTTTGGGTGCGGGTACACTCGACGCATGGTCGACGACACGCACGGGCCGGATGCCGAGTGGATGACGTCCGCGATGCTGAAGGCCTACGCGCATCCCCTGCGCCGTCGCATCCTGCGCCTGTTCTCACGGAGCGACCACCTGCGGGCGACCGACATCGCCGCAACCCTCGACGTGCCGGCCAACAGCGTGAGCTTCCATCTGCGCACGCTCGCCGACGCCGGCCTCATCGCCGAGGCGCCGGAGCACGCCCGCGACCGCCGCGACCGCGTCTGGACGAGCACGAAGGCCGCGCTCAACGTCGGAGGCCCTGAGAACCCCGTCGCCGACGAGGCCCTGGGCGCCACCGTGCTCGCCGGGATCGTCGACGAGCACCGGGCGCTGCTCGAGCGCGTCGCCGCCTGGGCGCCGGAGTATCTCGCGGGGCGGACGGCCGAGGTGCACGGCACCTTCACCCAGCGCACGATCCGGCTGACCGACGCGGAGTTCGAGGCGGCGATGGATGCATTCAACGACGTCCTGAACGCCGCCCAGGAGAACCACGACCCCGCCGATCCCGCCGGACGCCACTGGCAGATCGACCTCGTCGCGGCCGACGACACGATCTGACCGCCGCCCGGTCAGGGCCGCGCGGAGTTCCGGCCGACGAGGCGGACGGGTAGATTCGAAGGGACCCGAACAAACCCCGGAGGCATCGTCATGGCACCGCTGCAGCACGACGGGGGCGACGAGCTCCTCACCGCCCGCGATAAAGGCATCCCCGCGCGGGCGATCGGTCTGACGGTCGACCAGTTCCTCGCCTCCGAGCCGCGACTGTCGGAGTTCTGGACGCCCGTGATCGCCCTCGACGACGCCGCCATGCGCGCCAACATCGCCGTGATGGCGGCGTGGACGGCGGAACGCGGTCTCGACCTCATGCCGCACGGCAAGACCACGATGGCCCCGGCGCTCTGGCAGCGCCAGCTCGACGCCGGATGCCCCGGCATCACCCTCGCGACGATGGGCCAGGTGCGCACCGCGCGCACCTTCGGACTCGACAGCGTGATGCTCGCGAACGCCGTGGTCGATGCCCGATCGCTGCGGTGGCTCGCGGAGGAGCTCGGCGACCCGACGTTCCGATTCGTGAGCTGGGCCGACTCCCTCGACACCGTCGACGCGAT
>DAMDKH010000422.1:0-1543 GCA_032099965.1 Microbacterium sp. | reverse complement strand
CGCGTATGCCGTCCTTCCACCAGATCAGCCGGGACGTACGCGTCGCCGAGCTCGACGAGGTGGCCGTCGATGCGCGCGGCGCTGAGTTCTGCGGGACTCAGTCGACGGCCGGCCAGGAACACGAACGCGGGATGCATCACGCCAGTGTGGCGCAGTGCATCCCGCGTCGATCGCGGATCGCGAACCTTGTGGAGAACCCGCTCAGCTGCCGAGGGCGTCGAGCCACGCCCGACGGGCCGACAGAGCCTCCGCGGCCTCCTTCGCCGCGCGCGCGTCGCCGGACTTCTCGGCGGCGGCGAGTTCGGACTCGAGCTTCTCGATGGCCTCGAGCAGCTGCGCGCTCATGTCGTTCGCGCGCGCCTTGGTCTCCGGGTTGTTCTTCTTCCAGTCGACGTCTTCGCGAGCCTTGAGCGCCTGCTCGATCACGCGGAGCCTGTCGTCGAGGGCCCGCTCCTTCTCGCGGGGGAAGATGCGTCCGACCTCGTCCCACTGACGCTGGATGCGGGTGAGGAGTGCACGTGCCTGCTTGATGTTGGGCTCGTCCGCCACCGCCTTCGCCTCCTCCAGCAGAGCCTGGCGCGCCTCGATCTTGGGAGCGGAGTCCGCCTCCTCCGCAGCGCTCTGCTCGGCGCGGGCCGAATACAGGGTGTCGCCGGCGGCCTTGAACCGAGCCCAGAGCGCGTCGTCGGCCTTGCGCCCGGCGCGGCCGGCGGCCTTCCACTCGTCGAGCAGCGCACGATAGGCCGGGATGCCGTCGGTGCCGCGCGACGAGAGGGCCTCCGCCTTCTCGATCAGACGCTGCTTGACGTCGCGGGCGCCCTTGTGCGCTTCGTCGAGCTCCGAGTAGAACGCGCGGCGCTGCTTGTCGACGACGGAACGTGCGTCGCGGAATCGCTTCCAGAGCTGCTGGGAGACGCTCTTCGACAGGCGAGGACCGTTCTGCTGCTGGGCCTGCCAGGCATCGAACAGTTCACCGAGCTCGGCGGTGACCTGCTTCCACTGCACGTTCGAGAGGTCGCGGGCCGCGATGGCCTCGGCGCGCTCCACCAGGGCGGTGCGCTCGGCGATCGCCTGGTCGACGAGCTCCTTGGCCTTCTTCGTCTCCTCGGCGGTGGCCTCGGCGAGGGCGCTGGTCAGCGCCTGCAGCCGCTCCTTGAGCGCGACGAGGTCGCCCACGGCGGCCGCATCGGTGGTCTCGCCGACGAGGTGGGCGGCCTGCTTCGACAGGTCGCCGGCCGACGCGCCGCCGGCCTGGTGGCGCTGCTCGAGCGTCAGGACCTTGAACGCGAGGTCTTCGTACTTGCGCACGAAGTACGCCAGGGCCTCGTCGGGCGTGCCGTCGGGGTACTGCCCGACCACGCGCCAGGTGTCGCCCTCGCGCACCTCGACCGTGCCGTCTTCGCCGACCCGGCCGAAGTCGGCGGATCCCTCGATGCGGGGGGCGGCGGATGCCGGGGCGCTCGGTGCTGCGGCACGAGGCGGGGTGGGCACCCGGGGCGGCGTCGGGACGCGCGGGGGAGCGGGGACGGGGGGAGTCGGCTTC
>DAMDKH010000421.1:0-1553 GCA_032099965.1 Microbacterium sp. | reverse complement strand
CGCATCCGCCGCGGGACGTGCGGCGCTCTTCGACGCCCTCGCCGCCGAGACCCGCCGCCTCGCCGCCGAGACCCACCGCCTCACCGACCCCGCACCCGACCCCGCACCCGACGCCACCCTCGACCCACCCTTGACCCCGAAGGACCCGGCATGAGAATCCTCCGCACGATCGCCGAGGTGCGCGCCGCCGTCGACGCGGCGCACGAGCAGCGGCAGAGCGTCGGCTTCGTGCCCACGATGGGTGCCTTCCACGAGGGGCACCTCTCGCTCATGCGACGGGCGCGTGCCGAGCACGGTCTCGTCGTCGTGTCGCTGTTCGTGAATCCGACGCAGTTCGCCGCGAACGAAGACCTCGGCACCTACCCGCGCGACGAGGCCCGCGACGCGGCGCTCGCCGCGGCCGAGGGGGTCGACGTGCTGTTCGCCCCGGAGCCCGCCGAGATGTACCCGCACGGCTTCGCGACGAGCATCCACGTGTCGCGCCTCACCGAGGTGCTCGACGGGGCGAGCCGGGGCCCGGGGCACTTCGACGGTGTCGCGACGGTGGTGGCGAAGCTGTTCGGCATCGTGCGGCCCGACGTCGCCTACTTCGGGCAGAAGGACGCGCAGCAGGTGCGCGTCGTGCAGCGCGTCGTGGCCGACCTGAACCTCGACGTGCGCATCGAACCGTGCCCGATCGTGCGCGAGCCCGACGGTCTCGCGATGAGCTCGCGCAACGTCTACCTCGATGCGGATGCCCGCGCACGCGCGACCGCCCTGAACCGGGCACTCGACGCGGCGGCGGCGGTGCACCGGGCGGGGGTGCGGGATGCCGAGGGCATCCGCTCCTCCGCCCTGGCGGTGCTCGCGGATGCCGGCATCGACCCCGAGTACCTCGAACTCCGCGACGCCTCGACCCTCGCCGCCGTCGACAGCGTCGAGCGTGACGCGCTGGTGCTCGTCGCGGCGCGCGTCGGCGCCGCCCGCCTCATCGACAACCTCTTCCTGAAAGGCGACGTCTGATGCGACGCACCATGCTGAAGTCCAAGATCCACCGGGCGACGGTCACCGGCAGCGACCTGTCGTACGTCGGCTCGATCACCATCGACCCCGACCTGCTCGAGGCCGCCGACATCCTTCCCCATGAGCAGGTGCACGTGGTCGACGTCGACAACGGCCAGCGCTTCGTCACCTACACCCTGCTCGGAGAACGCGGATCGCGCGTCATGCAGGTCAACGGCGCCGCCGCACGGCTCGTGCAGCCGGGCGACACGATCATCGTGATCTCGTATGCCGAGTACTCCGCCGCCGACCTCGCCGCCTACGCCCCGACCGTCGTGCACGTCGACCGCGGCAACGGGATCGTGCGCATCGACGACGCGGTCGGCGAGCTGGTGGCGCGGTGAGCACGCATCCGGCGCCGCGGCCGCGCGTGACCCTCCGCGACCTCGCCGCGAAGAAGCACGCGGGGGAGCCGCTGGTGATGGTCACCGCGTACGACCACCCCGGCGCGCGCATCGCCGAGGAGGCGGGGGTCGACCTCGTGCTCGTCGGCGACTCGGCCGCCATGACGG
>DAMDKH010000420.1:0-1558 GCA_032099965.1 Microbacterium sp. | reverse complement strand
TCCCAGCGCGTGGCGTCGCCGATGGCGGCGACGATGACGAGCTTCCTCGCCGGGACCGCCGTGCTCGCCGCCGCCGCCGCCGCGATCAGCGTGCTCATCGACGGGCCCCCGCGCGGGCTGCCCGCCGAACCGTGGCTCTACCTGGGAGGACTGCTCGGCGTCGCCTACATCTTCCTCGGGGCATTCCTCGTGGCCCAGACCGGCGTGCTCCTGCTGGGGCTCGGCTCCGTGCTGGGGCAGCTCGTCACCGCGGTGTTGATCGACATGGTCTGGCCCGCCGACGGCGCGCCCGAACCGTGGCAGATCGTGACGATGGTCGCGCTCGCCGCGGCGTCCGTGCTCCTCGCGCTCGCGCGCGGGCGTCGCCGAGCCGCCTAGTCCTTCTTCTTCTTCTTCTTCGACCGAGCCGTCGACGTCGCCTCGTCGGGCAAGGGCATCCGCGTCAGCACCTCGTCGGCATCGACGGGCTTGCGCCGGCCGGGCCGCTTGTCGGGCTTGCCGCCGACGTAGAGCCAGCCCAGGAGCTCCTCGTTCTTCGCCAGTCCGTGGGCTCGGGCGACGGCTGCGGAGCGGGTGTAGCCGCCCGTGCGCCAGATGACGCCCCATCCGGCCTCGTCGAGCAGGAGGCTGAGCGTGTGCGCGACGCCCGACGCCACCGCTTCCTGCTCCCACCGCGGAACCTTGCCGCTCTTGCGGTAGCTCGCGACCACGGCGATGAGCAACGAGGCCCGCAACGGCTTCGACGAGGGATGCTTGTCACCCTCCGCGCGGCCGATCGCCGCGCCCAGCACGTCGCGGTCGTCGCCGCGCAGCTCGATGAGCCGCCAGGGGCGCAGCGACGAATGGTCGGCCACGCGTCCGGCGGCAGCGACGAGCGGCAGCAGCTCCTCGTGCGTCGGCGCCTCCTCGGTGACCTTCGACCACGACTGCCGGGCGAGGACGGCGTCGAGCGCGCTCACGCCTCCGGGGCCTCGGGGGTGAAGTTCAGGGCGAGCGAGTTCATGCAGTAGCGGTCGCCTGTGGGGGTGCCGAATCCGTCGGGGAAGACGTGCCCGAGGTGCGAGCCGCAGCTGGCGCAGCGCACCTCCGTGCGCACCATGCCCAGCGTGGTGTCCTCGATGAGCTGGACCGCCTCGGGGCGGATCGACTCGTAGAAGCTCGGCCATCCGCATCCGGAGTCGAACTTGGTGCCGCTCTTGAAGAGCTCCGCGCCGCAGGCGCCGCAGGTGTACAGGCCGGCGCGCTCCTCGTCGAGCAGCTCGCCCGTCCAGGCGCGCTCGGTCGCCGACTGGCGCAGCACCGCGTACTGCTCGTCGCCGAGCTCCTGGCGCCACTCGTCTTCGGTCTTCTCCACGTCGTACGGCATGTGTGTCCTCCCGGGGGTCTCCTCCATTCTCCCCCGTGCGCGAGCCCGTGGCGCGCGCCGTCCACAATGGAGGGATGACGGATGCCGTGCGCGAGCGCTACGCCCGCTTCGCCGAACGCGAAGCGCCGGGGAGGAGCGCGGTCTACGCCGAGTGGGCGGCCGGCGTCGCGGCGGATCCCGAGGTGCAGGCGA
>DAMDKH010000419.1:0-1575 GCA_032099965.1 Microbacterium sp. | reverse complement strand
CCCGGTCGGTCAGCTCGTCCCACCCGCCGCTGATGCGGTCGCTGGTGCGCGTGGCGGTGCGGCGCGCACGGCGTCGCGCGGCCTTCCACGCCGCGATGACGATGAACGGCGACGCGAGGATCGCCAGGATCGCGAGCGTGATGCCGCCGATCACGAGGATCGTGCCGAGGATGCCGAGCAGGTTCAGCGTCTCGTCCTCGGACTTGCGGTCGTCGGGCAGGGTGGGCGGCAGGTCGACCGGCTCCTGCGGCGGGGGCGGCGGCTGCAGCACCTGCGGCTTCGGGTCGACGCGGGGCTTGGTGTTCTGGTCGTTGGGGACCTGGTCCTCGGGCGGGGTCGGATCGAACGGGAGCCAGCCCAGGCCTTCGAAGTTGATCTCGACCCACGCGTGCACGTCGTCGCCGGTGGCCGCGAACTCCGCCTGTCCGGCATCCTCCTCGTCGGGGTAGTACCCCATGACGACGCGGGCGGGCATCCCGACCTCGCGGGCCAGCAGCGCCATGGCGACCGCGTACTGCTCGTCGTCGCCGATCATTTGGTCGCCGCCGACCAGCGTCGAGATGCGCTCGGCGGTGTGCCCCGCCCGGGAGATGACCTCGCCCTCCAGCCCGTGGCTGAAGAACCCGCCGTCGGCGAGCATCGTCTGCAGCGCCCTGGCCTGCTCGATGGGGCTCTCGGCGTCGGCGATGGTCTCGGCCGCGAGCGAGGTGAGCTCCTCGGGCACGTTGCTCTGCTTCGGCTGGGCGACGTTGCCGAAGGGCACGTCGGCGAGCTGATCGTCGTCGAGCTCGGCGGGGATCACCGTCTCGACCGTGTAGGCGTCGCCCGCGGTGAGCTTCGTCGTCGCGACGGCGGTGCCGGTGACGGCGTTGTAGAACGTGCCACGGCGCAGCTCGTCGGCGCGGTCGCCCTCGAACTCGAGCTCGTTCACGGCCCCGGCGTCGGGCACCCAGACGCCCGTGTACTCGTCGATCTCGACGCGCAGCGTGACGGGCAGTCCTTCCGCCTCGGGTGACATCTCCGACCGCAGGGGCGTGAAGGCGCTCGACGAGCCGGGTCCGCCGTCCGTCACGTTGTAGACCATGCCGTCGTACTGATCCATGACGGCGATGCGGATGCGCGCCTTCTCGGGCAGGCCGCGCACGGTGAACAGCGTCTTGTCGTCGAGATCGCGGGTGTTCTTGCGAAACGCCTGCAGGGGGCTCGGGTAGTCGCGGATGTCGAAGGGCGGGATGATCACGTCACGGAACACGTGCCGCGTTTCGCCCGGCACCGCGACCGCCGCGGAGGCGACACCCGCACCGGCGGCGACGGCGAGCACGGCGGCGCCCGCGAGCATCCGACGCAGGCGCATGTGCGCGGCACGAGACGGATCGACCTCGCTCACCGACACCGCCGAGTTCTGCGGTGCCCAGAGCTGCCGCAGCGCGAGCCAGGTGATCGCCACGACCGCCACGACGGCGCCCTGCACGAGCGGGAAGGCCGGCTCGGGGGTGCCCAGCGCGATCACCGCTGCGAGAAGGACGGCGGCGGGGATCAGCGCCCAGCCCACCACGGACAGCCGCAGGGCGAGGG
>DAMDKH010000418.1:0-1579 GCA_032099965.1 Microbacterium sp. | reverse complement strand
GCACCGGCCGCACCGCCCGCGCCGCTCGTGGCCGTGCCGGCGGCCAGGCCGCCGGAGCCGCCGTCGTTCACGACGACGCCGTTGGTGATGCCGGAGGGCATGGCGGCGAGGGCGACGATCGGGGCGCCGCCACCCTGCAGTGCTGCGAGGTATCCCGTCGCCCCGGTCACACCGAGCACGAGGGGGAGGAGCACCAGCGCGAGGCGCTTCGAGACGTCTTTGGCCTCGGCGGCCACGATCATGCAGCGGGCGCACTCATCGAGATGCGTCTCGATGCGACGGTGGTCGCGGGTGCCGAGGTTGCCGCGGGAGTAGGCGCCGAGGTGCTCGATGGTCCACTGGCACTCGGACCCGGCCTCGGCGCTGCGCAGGTGGGCCTGGATCCAGCCCTCGCGCAGCCCCTCCCGGGCGCGGAAGGCGAGCTGCGAGACGGCGCCCGCCTTCATGCCGAGGAGCGGGGCGACCTCCTGGGGACGCATCTGCTCGATCTCGGTGTACCAGAGCACCTCCTGCCAGCGCGTGGGCAGGCTGCGGAACGCCTGCGCGGTGAGGCTGCGGTCGAGGGCGTCGCTCGACGCCTGCTCGGTGCTGTCGGGGTGCGCGACGGAGTCGAGTTCGTCGACGGCGTCTTCACGCCGGGACCGACCCCAGGCGGCGGCGGTGTTGCGGATGCTGGTGAAGAGGTAGGCGCGGAACGAGCCGTTCGGGCCGCCGCCCTTGATGATGGCCTGGTAGATGCGCGTGTACGCCTCCTGCACGAGGTCGTCGGCGTCGATCGAGCTCGTCACGGCGCGGGCCACCGCGATCCCGGAGGGGTAGTGACGCCGCCACAGTTCGCCGAACGCCCTCGCATCACCCGAACGGGTGCGGAGGATGAGGTCGGCATCGGCGATGGTGTCGTCGATGTCCTGAGGAGTGTTGTCTTCGTGCACAGCCGTCCCTCGGTCGCGGGGCACGGGTACGTGCCTCCACACGGTGAGACGCGCGATGGGTCGTATCATCACGCGAGTTCTCCATTCTCTCCCGGGACGCCGCGATCCGCCAGACCCCCTTCGACGACCGGGGCGGGTGGCGAGACGGCGGGAAGATCCCGATCAGCGAGGGTTTTCTCGGCGCTCGGAGAAACGCGTCGACTTTTTTTCGCGGGTTCGCGTAATGAAACGACCGTTCCGTCGTCTCCATCAGTGAGATAGCCAGCGTGAACTCCACCGGGGGGCGGAGTTCCGGCGCCGCGGCACGGGACCCTGCGAGGTCCGGTGCTTCGGGCGGGCGGGTCGGGAGCCTCGGGGGAGGAGTTCCCGGCCCCCCTACTCACTGTGCGGGACAGGGGTCGTCGATCCGGGGGGATCGGCGGCCTCACCCGTGACGGCGACCGGCCACCCAGACGTGCCGCACGGCGAGCCGTGCGTCGAGCAGCACCGCGTCGGCGAGCATCCCTGGGTGGAGGGTTCCGAGTCGATCGGCGACGCCGATCGCCCGGGCCGGGGTCTCGGTGAGGGCGGTGACGGCGGCGGCGAGCGGCACCCCCGCGTCGACCGTGCGTCGGAGCGCGACGTCCTGCGTGAGCGTCGAGCCGGCG
>DAMDKH010000417.1:0-1586 GCA_032099965.1 Microbacterium sp. | reverse complement strand
GGCCCGCAAGCTCGCGGCGTACGGCATCGCCCCGCCCTCGGGACGCGCACGCGTACCGGGTTCGCCCCTTCCGCTCACCCTCAGCGTGCGGTGCCCCCGGTGCGGGTCGCTCGACACCCGCGAGGTCTCGCGCTTCGGCTCGACGTCGTGCAAGGCACTGTTCGAGTGCCGCTCCTGCCTCGAGCCCTTCGACCACTTCAAGGTGCACTGATGTCGCTCTTCGCTCCGCCCCGGCCCGCCGCGGCATCCGCCGACCCCCACCTCTCCGCGGCATCCGACCCCGCTGCGGCCGCGGGGCCGGCGTCCGCCCCGCGCCGTCGCGCGCGGTTCCACACGCTCCTCGTCGACGAGGTGCGCCCGCTCACCGACGACGCCGTGGAGGTCTCGTTCGCCGTTCCCGCTGCCCTGCGCGACGAGTTCGCCTACCTGCCCGGCCAGCACGTGGCGCTGCGCACGACGCTCGACGGGGCGGAGGTGCGTCGCTCGTACTCGCTGTGCCGGGCACCGAAGGGGAGCGACGACGGCGGCGCGCGCCTGAGCATCGCCGTCAAACGCGACGAGGGCGGGCTGTTCTCGACCTGGGCGCAGACGGGGCTGCGGCCCGGGTACGCCATCGACGTGATGAGCCCGCAGGGCACCTTCACCTCGGCCCTGCCGGATCTCGACCACCGCCACATCGTCGGCATCGCCGCCGGCTCCGGGATCACACCGCTCATGGCGCTGGCCGACGCCGTGCTGTCGCGCTCGCAGACGGCGCGGTTCACCCTGCTGTTCACCAACCGCTCGGCCGCGGACGTGATGTTCCTCGACGATCTCGCCGACCTCAAGGACCGCCACCCCACCCGGGTCACCCTCCACCACGTGCTCTCCCGCGAGCAGCGCACCGCCCCCCTGCTCTCCGGCCGCATCGACGAGCCCAAGCTGCGGGCCGTGCTCTCCCGGCTCATCCCGCCGTCCGACGTCGACGAGTGGTTCCTCTGCGGCCCGCTCGCCCTCGTCGACCTGTGCCGGGAGGTGCTCGGCGACCTCGGAGTGGGCCGCGAGCACATCCGCTTCGAGCTCTTCACCGCCGGCGAGGAGCCGGTCAGGGCCGCTCGCCCCGTGGAGGTGCGCTCCGGCGAGCGGACCGTACGCATCGAGGTGACGCTCGACGGCGTCTCCTCGACCGTCGAGAGCCCGGTGGACGCCCGCGAATCGGTGCTCAACGCCGCGCTGCGCGTGCGCCCGGACGCCCCGTTCGCCTGCGCCGGAGGGGTCTGCGGCACCTGTCGTGCCCGCGTGCTCGACGGCAGCGTCACCATGACCGAGAACTATGCGTTGGAGCCAGACGAGATCGCGCGGGGCTTCGTGCTGACCTGCCAGTCCCATCCGACCAGCGACCGCGTGGTCGTGGACTACGACGTCTGACCGGCGCACCGCGAAGGAGCATCCGATGATCGACCTCACCGTCGTCGACGACGTCGCCCGCATCACCCTGAACGCCCCCGCGAAGCTCAACGCCCTCGACGCGCAGGGCCTGCACGACCTGGGCGCCGCCTACGACGAGGCCGAGGCCGCCGGGGTGCGCGCGCTCGTGCTCGTCGGCG
>DAMDKH010000416.1:0-1586 GCA_032099965.1 Microbacterium sp. | reverse complement strand
GCGGGCAGCCGCGGCACCGTGTCTTCGCCCTCGGGTCGGGCGAGAACCTCGGCAAGACGATCACCGCGCCCCTCGTCGACGGCCCCCTTCCGGCGGCCCCGACGTTCGCCGCGAGCAGCACCGCAGCCGGTTCGTCCGTGGCCGCCCTCGGCGACGATGATCCGACGACGGTCTGGCGCTCCGAGGTCACCGGCACGCAGTGGGTCGCGCAGACCCTTCCCCGCGGATCGTGGGTCACGAAGGTCGCGATCGATTGGGCAGCGGATGCCCCCGCCACCGACTTCGTCGTCCAGACGTCGCCGAACGGCCTCGACTGGACCGACCGGGCGAGCGTCACGGGTGCGACCGGTGGGGTCAGCGAGATCCCGATCACCCCCACCGCGGCGGAGCATGTGCGCGTGGTGCTGCTCGATGCAGACGCGGCGGCGTACGGCATCCGTGAGCTGTCGGTGTCGTCGAGCGTGAATCTCGCGATCGACGCCGGCACCCGGGCCTCGGGCTACGCGGGCTACAACCTCGTGTTCTCGCTCGCCGACGGCGACCCGAACACGCGCTGGCGCGGCAACAACGCCGACAGCGCCTGGGCGCAGATCGACCTCGGCGCGTCGAAGCCGGTCTCGACCGTGCGGCTGTCGTGGGAGGCGGCGTTCGCGAAGTCGTATCGCATCCAGCTCTCCGACGACGGGCGCACCTGGCGCGACGCGTACACGACCCCCGCCGCGGGCAGCGACGGCGGCGTCGACGTGATCACCCTCGACGGGCAGACCGCGCGCTACGTGCGGATGCAGACCGTCACCCGCGCGCTGAACTACGGCCCCTCGCTGTGGGAGTTCGAGATCTTCGCCGACCGGCTGGTCGCCGACGCTCCGGTCATCCCGGCGGCCAACGCGAACCTCGCACTCGGACGTCCGACGACCGCCGACAGCGTGCACCAGAACAACGCCACCATCACCGGTCCGAAGGCCACGGACGGCTCGAAGTCGACGAAGTGGTCATCGGCCCGCGCCGTGGCCGAGCACTGGCTGCAGGTCGACCTGCAGAGCGTGAGGTCGGTGTCGCGTGCCGTCGTCGCGTGGGAGTCCGGCACCTCGAACGACTACCGGATCGAGGGCTCGGTCGACGGGTCGACCTGGCAGCCGCTGGCTCGCGTGCAGGCCGCACAGCCCACGCTCACCCACACGCACGACTTCGCTCCCGCGGAGGTGCGGTACGTGCGCCTCGCCGGGGTGCCGGCGACGCAGTACGGACTCAACATCTGGGAGTTCGAGCTGTACGGCGGCTACACCTTCGAGTGCGCCGCACCGGTGTCGGGCGTGCGCGACGGGTCGGCCGTGGCCGCAGCCACCGTCACGCCACTGCAGCCCGGAGACACGTTCAGCGCGGTGTCGATGGACGAGTCCGTCGCCACGGTCGCGGGCGCCGCTCGGGTGTCGGGCGACGGGCGCGTCGAGGTCGACCTCGCGACGCATCAGCCCGGTCGCACCAGCATCGGCATCCGCCACGCGGGTGGCAGCGAGATCGCCTGGTGCCCCGTGACCGTCTCGGCCGACACCGCGCGCCTGCAGGCGCAGATCGACGCCGCGAAC
>DAMDKH010000415.1:349-1588 GCA_032099965.1 Microbacterium sp. | reverse complement strand
GCGACCGTGCGCCCGCGCGCATCGTCGACGCCGGCGGCCACGGAGCGGAACATCCACCCGAGGGAGACGATGATCGACCCGAGGATGAGAGCGAAGGCCACGTCGAATCCGACCACGACCCAGAAGTTCGGGGCGAACCCGCCCTCGACCAGGAGCACGTACCCGTAGACGACCGGCACCGCCACCGCCCACGCATACTGCACGCGGAGGGGGAAGGCCAGCATGGAGGCCACGACCGCGACGTTCACGAGGAAGAAGATCCAGGGGCGGGCGGTGCTCGTCGCCGCTCCCGCGTCGACGATGTTCGGCCAGGCGGCCAGCGCGATCACGTAGACGATGGCGAACGCGCCGGAGGCGACGCGCACCCCGCGCCCGACGACGCAGCACACGAGCATCACCACGAGCGGGCCGAACACGATCAGCATCACGATGAGGTGCGGCACGTGGTCGATCGGCATGGACCGCAACGCGTTCACCAGCGCCTGCACCCCGATGAACCCGGCACCGATCGCCACGACGATCGCGAGGATCCGCTCGATGCGCTTGCTGGTGAACCGCTCGAACTCGGTCTCGGCGGCGCCGGGCGACGGGATCTGGCTCCACGCCTCCCGGATGCTCAGCGACTCAGCTGCCACCCGGCGTCCCGTCCGAGGCGAGGATGCCGTCTTCCATGGCGCGTCGGAGCAGGTCGACCTTCGTCGGCGCGGGGCGTCCGACCTCGACGTACTTCACGCGGATGCGGGTGATGTTCTCCTTGGCGGTCGAATACGCGACGCCCAGGCGATCGGCAACCGCCTTCAACGGCAGGCCGGTGGCGTACAGGCGCAGCACCTCGCGCTCGCGGCCCGACAGCTGCGCATCGGCGAACTCCCGGTCGCCGTCGACCGCGCTCGCCCATTCGACGTTGTTGAGCGCCTCGCCCTGAGCGACCGTGCGGATCGCGTCGAGCACGTCGTCGAGCGCGGACGACTTGCTCACGACGCCGGCGGCACCCGCGGCGAGCGCCTCCCGGACCGCGGCGGGCCGGTCGGCGACGCTGTGGATGACGACGCTCGCTCCGTCGGCGACGAGGGAGGTGACGTTCTCCGTCACGGTCGTGCCGTCGCCCAGCGTGAGGTCGAGCACCACGACGTCGGCGGGCGCCGCCCCGGTCGAGGCGCGCCACTCGATGTACGAGGCGACGGTGCTGCCGGAGAAGACGACCGTCTGGCCGTCGCGGCCGCAGGCCGCCTCGAGTCC
>DAMDKH010000415.1:0-271 GCA_032099965.1 Microbacterium sp. | reverse complement strand
ATGCCGACAGCCTACTGAGTCCGACGTCGATCCTCCGGCGGCGTCACCGGGTCAGGAGCGCGACGACCTCGAAATGGTGCGAGTGCGGGAACAGGTCGAACCCGCGCATCCGGTCGACGTTCCACCCGAGGCCCCGGAACGTGCCGAGGTCGCGCGCCAGTGCCACCGGGTCGCAGGCGACGTAGGCGATGGCGTCGGGGGCCAGGGCATGGACCGCCTCGACGACCTGCCGGCCGGCGCCGGCACGGGGCGGGTCGAGCACGACGGCTCC
>DAMDKH010000414.1:0-1593 GCA_032099965.1 Microbacterium sp. | reverse complement strand
GGAGACGGTGCGGCGGCGGGCATCCGGGGGCTCCGGGAGGGTGCGGCATCCGACACGCTCCCGCGGGCCGCGCGCATCCGTGTGATCGGGTCGAGGGCGGCCGTGTCGGCGCTCGGATCCGCGCTCGCTCGCGCCGTCGACGGCGACCCCGACGTCGCCGTGTACGACGGCGAAGTGACCTCGGCAGGACGGATCGAGCTGCTGCCGTTCGTGCACGAACAGGCGATCTCGATCACCGCGCACCGCTTCGGCAACCCCGACCCGGTGTTCGCCGACGTCATCTAGGCGCGGCGGGAGCGGCGGCATCCGCCTCGGAGCTCTCCACGCCACCGCCCGCGGAAGGGGTGGATGCCGGGGTCGCAGCCGCGGCTCACGCACGTAACTGAGGAGATCTCGCGCAACGGAGGAACGGATCGAGGGGATGCTCCTCAGAAACGTGAGATCTCCTCCTGAGCGTGCGTGGCGCGATCCGCGTCCCCACCGGTGTGTAAAGAATTCTTGACACTCCCTCGCATCCGGCCGTACGCTCATGTCAAGAATCTTTTACATGGAGGTGTGCGGTGGTCTACCAGGAGCGCAACGCGTGGGCGGGTCTCGTCGTCGGCGTGATCGGCGTCGCGGTGTACGTCGTGCTGGTGCTGCAGCAGGCGGCATCCCGTCCGTTCGAGAGCGTCGACTGGTTCCCGCTCATGCTGTGGACCATCGGGCTGAGCATCGCGGGCACGATCGTGCTCAGCATCGTCTGGGGGATGATCGCGCACGCCCGCGACCCCGAGGGAACCGGCCGCAGCGACATCCGCGACCGCGACATCAGCCGCATGGGTGCCCGCGTCGAGCAGGCGTTCGTCGTGATCGCCGGGCTCGGGGTCATCGCCCTCTGCGCGGTCGGCGCCGACGTGTTCTGGATCGCGAACACCATGTTCGCCGGCTTCGCGGTCTCGGCGATCGTCGGCGGCATCGCGCGGGTCATCGCGTACCGGCGGGGACTCGTGTGATGGTCAAGCCCACGCTCGTCTCCAACAGCATCCGCGCCCACCGCGAGGCCGCGGGCCTCACGCAGGCCGAACTCGCCCGCACCGTGGGCGTCACCCGGCAGACCCTCATCGCGATCGAGCAGCAGAAGTACTCGCCCACGCTCGAACTCGCCTTCCAGATCGCCCGCGCGTTCGGCGTGGGTCTCGACGAGTTGTTCCGATACCCGGAGGACTGACATGACCACTCTGCCGACCACCATGCGCGCCTGGCGCCGCACCACCTACGGCCCGGCCGACGGTGTGCAGGAAGAGCGGATGCCCGTGCCCACGCCGGGCCCCGGCCAGGTGCTGCTGCGCATCGAGGCGACCGCGCTGAACGCGGGCGACGTGCGCCTCCTGCTCGGAGATCCCCTGCTCGTGCGTCCGATCTTCGGGCTGACCCGGCCGAAGCAGCCGGTTCGGGGGATGGATGTCGTCGGCACGGTCGTCGCCGTCGGGGACGGGGCTGCGGATGCTCCGCTCGGCGCCTCCGTCGTCGTCGAGCTGTCGGGCGGAGGAGGGCTGGCGGAGTACGCGGTCGCCCCGGCCGTCCGGACCGTGGCCCGTGCGGCGTCGGTCG
>DAMDKH010000413.1:0-1620 GCA_032099965.1 Microbacterium sp. | reverse complement strand
CGGATGGCGACGAACTCGCTAGCGAGCTCGCCGCGACGTCGGGGCAACAGCGGGATGTCCACGCGGCGGCGCTCACCCGGAGGCACCTCGACCGACGGTCGCGTGGAAGGGGCGCCGGCGGTCGGCTGCCACGCGTCGCGGATCAGTGCCCGGAGGGTGCGGGGGCCGTGGTTCTGCAGCGCCACGCTCACCGGCACCGGCTCGCCGAGACGGGTGCGGGCCGGAAGGCGCCGGGTGACGGTGACGGTGCGGGCGCTGGGGGCGAGAGCCACGTCGATCGACACGAGGACGATGCACAGGAGCACCCAGGCACCCAGCACCGCGTACGGCGGGTAGCCCGCGAGCCCGGCGAGGACCAGCGGGAGGATCCCGGCCGCGACGAGGGCGGGAAGACGACCCGTGACGAACATCTAGATCGGCACCCGGGTCTGCTGCACGACGGAGGTGAGCACCGAGTCGGCCGACACTCCCTCCATCTGCGCGTCGGGGCGCAGCTGCAGACGATGCCGCCACACGGGCACGAGCATCGTCTGCACGTGATCGGGGGTGACCGCGGTGGACTCGTTCAACCAGGCCCATGCCTTCGCCGCCGCGAGCAGGCCGGTCGAGGCGCGGGGGCTCGCGCCGAGCTCCACGGAGGGCGACTGCCGGGTGGCCCTGGCGAGGTCGACGACATACCCCAGCACGTCATCGGTGACCTGCACGCGGCCGACCGACGTCTGAGCCGCGCGGATCTCGTCGGCGGTCACCACCGCCTGCACGCCGGTGAGCTCACGCGGGGAGAACCCGGAGGCGTGCCGACGCAGCACCGACACCTCGGCGTCACGCTCGGGCATCCCGACCACCAGCTTCATGAGGAAGCGGTCGAGCTGCGCCTCGGGAAGCGAATACGTGCCCTCGTGCTCGATCGGGTTCTGGGTGGCGGCGACCAGGAAGGGGTCGGGGAGCGGGCGGCTCTCGCCGTCGGCGGACACCTGACGCTCTTCCATGGCCTCCAGCAGAGCCGCCTGCGTCTTCGGGGGAGTGCGGTTGATCTCGTCGGCGAGGAGGATGTTCGTGAACACCGGACCGGCACGGAAGTCGAACTCGCCGGTGCGGGCGTCGTAGACCAGCGATCCCGTGACGTCACCGGGCATCAGGTCGGGGGTGAACTGCACGCGCTTGGTGTCGAGGCCGAGGGCGCGGGCGAACGAGCGGACCACGAGCGTCTTCGCGACGCCGGGGACCCCTTCGAGGAGCACGTGCCCGCGCGCGAGGAGCGAGACGAGCAGCCCGGTCACGGTGCCGGCCTGTCCGACCACGGCCTTGTCGACCTCGGTCCGGACGCGATGCATGGCCTGCCGCAGGGCGGCGTCATCGGCGGGGGTGTACTCAGCGGTCACGTGCGGCCTCGTCTTCCGTGGTCGGGGATGGGTCGTGCGAAGGAGAAGCGGTGCGGGTGCGTCGGGGGGTCAGCGACTCGTCGACGGAGGCCTCGAGGTCGGACAACCGGCGGGCCAGGTCGACCAGGGCGGCGTCGTCGGTCGGCAACGGGCCGTCGAGCAGGGTCTGCAGGCTGCCCCGGGGGATGCGCAGGCGGTCGGCGGCGGCATCCGACACCTCGTCGGGGGTCGAACGGTC
>DAMDKH010000412.1:0-1620 GCA_032099965.1 Microbacterium sp. | reverse complement strand
GCGGCGAACGACGGTGCGGCGCAGCTGCGCGACGGCCTCGGCACGCTCGCCGGCGGCGCGGCCGAACTGCGCGACGGCCTGGCCTCCGGGGTCGACCAGATTCCGGCATCCACCCCCGACCTGCGCACCCAGCAGGCCGACACCATCGCGGATCCCGTCGACGTGTCGAGCGACAAGGTCGCCTCGGCAGAGGACTACGGCGCCGGACTCGCCCCGTTCTTCGCCGCGCTCTCCGCCTGGATCGGCATCTACGCGCTGTTCCTCATCGTCAAGCCGATCTCGCGTCGAGCCATCACGGCTCTGCACTCCCCGATCCGCATCACGCTCGCCGGCTGGCTCACCCCCGCCGGACTCGGCGCCGTGCAGATGGTGGGACTGATGGGCGTGCTCGCCCTCACCCTGGGCTTCACGTTCAACCATCCGGCCGGCACGCTGGGCGTGCTCGTCGTGGCCTCCGCGACGTTCGCCGCGATCATCCTCGCCCTGAACGTCTGGCTCGGCTCGGTCGGGCAGTTCCTCGGACTCGTGCTCATGGTGCTGCAGCTCGTCACGGCCGGCGGCACGTTCCCGTGGCAGACCCTTCCCACCCCGCTCGCGGCCCTGCACCACGTGCTGCCGATGGGATACGTCGTCGACGCGATGCGCCAGCTCATGTACGGCGGCGACCTCGCGCGGGCCGGTGGCGACCTGATCGTGCTCGCCACGTGGCTCGTCGGGGCCCTGCTGCTGGCGATGATCGGAGTGACGCGGATGACCCACCGGCGCACCCTGCGCGACCTGCAGCCGAGTCTGATCGGTTGACGCGCACCCCGGTCCCCCAGGAGGGGCGGCCGGGGTGCCGCGCGCAGAGCCCTCCCATCCCGGCCGGGTAACGTGGAGCGGTGCCCACCAGTTACCTCGCCCCGAAGGGCACGCCTGTCGTGCTCCTCGAATACGAGCACGCCGGCGCGACACTGATCGCCGAGACCTTCGGCGACGAGGGGCCCACCTTCCTCCTCCTGCACGGCATCGGCATGGGCCGCAGCGTCTACCTCGACCTCGCGCAGCGCCTCGAAGGACGCCTGATCGCCCTCGACCTGCCGGGGTTCGGGGAAGCCCCGGAGCCCGAGCGCACCCTCACGATGGAGCGTCACGCCGACCTCGTCGCCGCGTACCTCCGCCACACCGGCGAGGGACCCGTTGTCGTCATCGGCCACTCGATGGGAAGTCAGATCGGTGCGGAGCTCGCCGCCCGGCATCCGCTGCTCGTCTCAGGCGTGGTGCTCGCCGGACCGACCGTCGACAAAGCCAAGCGCAACGTGAGCGCCCAGGCCACCTACCTGCTGCGCGACCTCGTCGGCGAGCGGCCGCTCGTCATCTGGCGCGGCGCCCGCGAGTACCTCCGCGGCGGACCCCACCTGCTGCGCAAGATCCGGGCCACCGTGCGCCACCAGCCCGAACACGCCTACGCGCGCATCACCCAGCCGGTGCTCGTGCTCCGGGGCGAGGACGACCCGCTCGCTCCGATGAGCTGGTGCCGGCAGATCATCGATCAGATCCCGGGTGCGCGGCTCGAGATCATCCCCGACCACGGCCACGGCACCCTCATCAGCGACTCCGAGCCCGCCGCCCGCCTGATAG
>DAMDKH010000411.1:0-1622 GCA_032099965.1 Microbacterium sp. | reverse complement strand
ACGTCGACCTGGCCCTCGACCCGTCGGTGCCCCCGCTGCACGCCGATCCCGTGCTCCTGCAGCGCGTGCTCGTCAACGTGCTCGCGAACGCGCACCGCCACTCCCCTGCCGGCAGCCGGGTGCTGGTGTCGACCAGCGCCCTCGCCGATCATGCCGAGATCCGCGTGGTCGACCGCGGCGAGGGCGTGCCGCCCGAGCGCCGGGGCAGCATGTTCCAGCCGTTCCAGCGGTTCGGCGACACCGACAACACCACCGGCCTGGGCCTGGGCCTCGCCCTGTCGCGAGGGTTCACCGAGGGGATGGGCGGTAGCCTGACACCCGAGGACACCCCCGGCGGGGGACTCACCATGGTCATCTCGCTGCCGCTCGCCGGCGCCGACACGGAGGGCACGGAGTGAAGCTCCTCATCGCCGACGACGATCCGCAGATGGTGCGGGCACTGCGCATCACGCTCGCCGCGCACGGTTACGACGTCGTGGTGGCCGCCGACGGTGCGGCCGCGATCGCGGCGGCCGCGCAGGCGCATCCCGACATCATCCTGCTCGACCTGGGGATGCCGCGACTCGACGGCATCGAGGTGATCCAGGCCCTGCGCGGCTGGACGAACGTGCCGATCATCGTCGTCTCGGGCCGCACCGGCTCGGCCGACAAGGTCGAGGCGTTGGATGCGGGCGCCGACGACTTCGTCACCAAGCCGTTCCAGGTCGACGAGCTGCTCGCCCGCCTGCGCGCGCTCTCGCGGCGGGCGGTGCCCGCGGGCGGGGAGTCGACCGTCGCGTTCGGCGACGTGGTGGTCGACCTGTCGACGAAGACCGTCACCCGCGGCGGGACGCGCGTGCACCTCACCCCGACGGAGTGGCGGATGCTCGAACACCTCTCGCGGCATCCCGGCGCCCTCGTCACCCGGCAGGACCTCCTGAAGGAGATCTGGGGCAGCGAGCAGGTCTCCGACTCGGGATATCTGCGGCTCTACATGTCGCAGCTGCGCAAGAAGCTGGAGCGCGAGCCGAGCAGCCCCGCGCACCTCCTCACGGAGTCGGGCATGGGCTACCGCCTCATCGTCTGACGCGCCGCGGGCTCGCGACCGGGCGTCAGAAGAATTGATGGACAGCGTCTCTATTCGCGCGCATAATCTCCTCACAGGACATGGCACGAGCAAAGGAGCAGCCATGAGCGAGACGAACGAACCTTCGGAACTGTTCTCCTCCAGCGCCGGCCCGACGGGCGCGTCGATCACCGACTGGACCGACCTCGGCCGGGAGATGTGGGCGTACCTCACGGGTCGCGGCGCCGCGGTGAACTACACCTTCGACGATATGACCGTCGAGGTGCCTCGTGACATCGGCCCGGACGCACCCCGCGCGACGTGGAAGTTCAACGGCACGCTGCGGGTGACCACGAGCGACAGCACCTCATCCGGCCCCGCGGACTGAGCGGGCAGAGCCATGCTGCGCCTCGACATCGACCTCCGCATCGAGCAGACCGGGCCCGACGATTCCCCGGCGCGCGGCATCCGCGTGCACGCCGCGGGGCGCGAGGTGGTCGTGACCGTCGATGACCTCACCGGCCTGGCCGCAGGGCGCAGCCGCCGCGACCTCCTGGCGCTCGCTCCCCTCGCCGAC
>DAMDKH010000410.1:0-1623 GCA_032099965.1 Microbacterium sp. | reverse complement strand
GAGCACCTCGTAGCTCTTCGTGCGGTCGAGCTTCGACGCCGGTGCATCCAGCGACACCGTGAAGGCGCCACCGGAGATGCCGCGGACGTACTGCATCGCCGCGAAGCCGCCGCCGGCCGTGACGCCGGACTCGGTGCCGGACTCGATCACCGCGGCGTACACGCCGCTCGCCGCGCCGAAGTCGGAGCCGCGGATCGTCGCGGTCAGGCCCGGCGCCGACGAGGACACCGCGGACGTGACCTGCACCTTCGGAGCGGGGGCGTAGGCGACCGCGACGCTCTTCTCCTGCGCGGGGTTCGTCACGCCACCCGCGGCATAGGTATAGACGCCGTAGGTGCCCGGCCGCGCGGCGGGATCCGTGAGGGTCAGCGTCGCCGTGAACGAACCGTCCGCGGCGAGCGGCACCCACTGCGCGCGGATCGCGCCCTGATACGGACCGGGCACCTTCGCGAGCACGCTCTCGGCGAGAGCCCACGCCTGCGACCCGATCGATCGCGCAGCACCGGTCGCCCCCGCCGAGGGCTGCCAGGTGGCGGCGAAGTTGCCGAAGACGACGTAGGTGCCCTGCGGCTGATCCGCCGGGATGGGCACGCCGCGTCCGCCGACGTTCGCAGCCGGATCGTATCCGCTGCCCTTCACCACCAGCGTGTCGCCGGCCTTCAGCGTCGTGGAGCCCACCGGCGTCGTGCCGTCGGCGAGGAAGACCGACAGCGCGGGCGTCGCAGGGACGCCGGTGCCGGGGTCGGGCGTTCCGGGGTCGGCTCCGGGATCCGTGCCCGGGTCGGTGCCGGGATCCGTGCCCGGGTCGGTTCCGGGATCCGTTCCCGGGTCGGTGCCGGGGTCGGTGCCGGGATCCGTTCCCGGGTCGGTGCCGGGTTCCGTTCCGGGGTCGGTGCCGGGGTCCTCGACCTGCGGCGGGAAGACGGCGTCCCACTGGGCAGACGTCACCGCGACCTCGGCGCGCGCGTAGATGGTCGACGCGCCCGGGTTCGTGTGCTGCTGCCACACGATGACCTCGTACGACGCCGTGCGATCCAGTCCGCCGGCCGCCGCCGCGAGATCGACCGCGAAGCCCCCATCGGCGACCGCCCGCACGTACTGCATGGCGGCGAATCCGCCACCTGCCGTCACGGCTCCCTCCGCGCCCCGCTCGATCACGGCCACATACGCTCCGGTGGTGCCGTCGGGAAGACCCGAGGCGGTGGCCTTCACGGTGAGGCCGGTCGTGCTCGCGGCGATCGTCTCGGCCGACACGACCGCGGACGCGGCGTGCGCGGACGGCGCGATCGTGAGACCGGCGACGACGAGGAAGAGCGATATCAGGGCGGCGAACGTCGCACGCAGACGACTGTTCGCGGGGCTGGGGTCAGCGGTGGAGTTCACGGGCTCTCTCCGGGCTCCGAGGCACGCGGGAAGCACGCGCGCCCGCGGCGCCGCTAGGGGAATCGGACGGGGTTGATTAGGTTAGGCTGCACTAACAAGCAGCCTCGTCTGAGCGTAGGCTGAACGCCGAGGGCCCGTCAAGTTTTAGGTTAGCCTTGCCTTATGCGTCGCGCTCTCGCTCTCCTTCTCGCCGCCGCCCTGGCCGCCGGTCTCGCGGGCTGCACCCCGCCGTCCGCCGGC
>DAMDKH010000409.1:0-1624 GCA_032099965.1 Microbacterium sp. | reverse complement strand
GCACCCCGCTCCCCGGCCGCCACGAGGGCGGATGATGCCGTGGCCCCCGCTCCGAGGATGCGCACGCGCGTCGCCGGCGGAAGCGCGTGGTCGTCGAGCGCGTCGATGATGCCGCCCACATCGGTGTTGAACCCGGCGAGGCGTTCTCCGAGCAGGAGCGTGTTCACGGCCCCGGTCAGCTCGGCGTGGCGATCCCGCGTCGTCGCGGCGGCGAAGGCGCGTTCCTTGAGGGGCATGGTGAGAGACAACCCCCGCCACTCGGCGCCGAGGACCGCGAGAGACTCGTCGAACTCCGCCGCACCCACCTGGCGACGCCCGTACTGCCAGGCGAGTCCCAGTTCCCGGTACGCCGCCGAATGCAGCGCCGGGGACTGCGAATGGGCGATCGGGTCGCCCCAGACCGCGAGCTGCGTGCGCTCCACCGTCAGCACCCCGCGTCCGGGTTCGCCCGGCACCACTCCTGCCACTTCTCGATGCCGGCCTGGTGCTCGGCGTAGGTCTCCGAGAACTGCGTCTCCCCCGTCGAGAGATCGATCGTGACGAAGTAGAGCCACGGGCCGTCCGCGGGGTGCATCGCGGCGTTGATGGCGGCGTCGCCGGGGCTCGCGATCGGCGTCGCCGGCAGTCCGGTGTGCACGTAGGTGTTCCAGGGGTTGTCGTCGGCCAGCGCCTCGGCCGAGCTCGACACGACCCCCTCGTGCAGCGATCCGTACCCGTACTGGGCGGTGGAGTCCATCTGCAGCATCATGTCGATGGCCAGGCGGTTCTCGATCACCCGCGCGACCTTGTCGAAGTCCGAGGTGCGCCCCTCGCGCTGGATGATCGATGCGACGGTGAGCACGCGCTGCGCCTGATCGTCGGGCACACCGGCGGCGGCGAGCGACTCGCGCGTGCGGTCGACCATCCGCTGGATGACCTGCGTCGCGGTGACCTCGGGATCGAAAGTGTAGACGGCGGGGAACAGCCAGCCCTCGAGGTTCTGCGCCGACACCCCGTACGCGGCGGGATCGGCGACCGCCGCCTCGAAGTCGGCGAGCGGGAGGCCGAGCGATTCCGCCATCGACGGCAGCGACGACACGATCGTCGCGCCCTCCGACATCGAGACCGTGTTCTCCATCCGGTTCGCGTCGTCGGACAGCGCCTCCAAGGCGGCTTCCGCCGTCATCTTCTTCTGCAGCTTGTAGACGCCCGGGTAGAACGGGGGGTTCAGCCCCTCGGAGATCAGATAGTCGTAGAAGACGTCCTCCGTGCGGGTGACCCCGGCCTCGAACAGGGCGGTGGAGACCGGCTGGCCGGTGTCACCCTCCGAGATCGTGACCGTGGTCTCGCCCGTCGCGATCCCGGGTTCCCAGTCCTTCGGCGCACCGGTTCCCGTGAGTTCGGCGATCTTGTCGCCGTAGGTGTTGAGCACCCATGCCCCGGCGGCCGCGATGCCGCCCAGGATCACGAGCACGATGATGAGCGCGACGAGGCAGCCGCGGCGGCGCTTCTTGCGCGGCGGCCGCGCTCCGCCGTGGTCGTCGGCGGGCGAGAACAGATCGTCGAGTCCTCCGCCGAGGCCGGGAGCGGGAGGCTCCGGGGCGACGGGGCGGTCCGTCGTCGCACCGCCGGCGCTCGCACCGTC
>DAMDKH010000408.1:0-1663 GCA_032099965.1 Microbacterium sp. | reverse complement strand
GCCCCCGGCACCCCCTCCGGGCGTGTGCTGCGGGTCAAGGGCCGCGGGGTCGCGACCGCCAAGGCCACCGGCGACCTGCTCGCCGAGCTGCAGGTGGCCGTGCCCACGCATCTCGACGAGGCGGCGCGCGAGGCGCTCGAACGGTTCCAGCAGCTGGAGCCGGCCGAGAACCCCCGCGCCGAGCTCATGGCGAAGGCGCGACGATGACGAGCATCCGTTCGGCGCACGCCGGTCTGCACGCCGGGTCGGATGGTCCCCTCGGGGATCGTCCCGACCCGGCGCGCGCCGGGGCGTCCCTCGAGCGGGGGGAGCGGCGCGATGGATGCTGACACCCCCGTCTTCGCGATCGCCGTCGCCGCGGAGCTCGCCGGGATGCACCCGCAGACGCTCCGTCAGTACGACCGCATCGGCCTGGTGGTCCCCGGTCGCACGCGCGGTGGATCCCGTCGCTACTCGCATCGCAACATCGAGCAGCTGCGCGAGGTCGCTCAACTCTCGTCGGAGGGCATGAGCCTGCCCGCGATCGCCAAGCTGCTCGACCTGGAGGACGAGAACCGGATGCTCCGTCGCCGGGTCGCCGACCTCGAAGGGGCATTGCGGGCCGAGCGCGAGAACCGCCCCGGTGTGCGCATCTTCGCCGCCGGATCGGCCGGGGTCGTGCCCGTGCCGCAGGGCCGCCGCATCCGACGCTCCACCGAGCTCGTGCTCTGGAATCCGCGCGAGCACCGCGGCTGACCCCTCCGCCCCTCCCTGAGAGGGGGTCGCGTGTATCCTGTCAACTGTTAACAGGAGGTCACTCGTGGCACAGATCGTCAAGCGAGCCGAGTCCCTCGGCTCCCAGGTGGCCCGCGTGCTGCGTCAGCGCATCGTGCGCGGCGACCTCGCCCGCGGCACCCGCCTCACCGAAGAAGCCCTGGCCGAGGAGTTCGAGGTGAGCCGCGGACCCATCCGCGATGCCCTCACCCAGCTCAGCTTCGAGAACCTCGTCGAGATCCAGCGCCCGCGCGGCGTGTACATCGTGGGCCTGAGCCAGGACGACGTCGATCAGCTCTACAGCCTGCGCGGCGCCCTCGAACAGCTCGCGCTCTCCCGGGCGATGCGGGTCGACGACGCCGACCGCTGGGCCGCGATGGGTGCCGCGGTCGAGCGCATGGGAGCGGCGGCGGATGCCGGTGATCACGCCGCGTTCGTCGCGGCCGACCTCGACTTCCACTCGCAGATCTACGCCCTGGCCGACCACCCGCGGCTGGAGGGGGCGTGGAGCCAGTACCTGCCGACCTTCGCCGCGCTGCTCGAGGTCACCATCAATCACGACGAAGACCTGCACGAGTCGTCGAGCGACCACCGCACGCTCATGGAGGTCATGCGCACCGGCGCTCCCGACGACGCCGCCGCCGTGCTCGCCGCGCACCTCGACGGCGCCCGCGACCGCATGCTCAGCGAGATCTCCGCTCGCGCCTAGCCCCGCATCCGTCGGGTCGCCATCCCTCCGCTCCACCGGGGCGACGACCCGAGCGAAGGCGGAGAGGCTCAGGGCTTCCGGTGGAAGGGGCAGCCGCGCACCTTGCCGCCCGACGCGGGCATGGTCGGCAGGCGCCGCAGGTTCACGTCGAGCCCTTCGTCGAGGATGCTCAGTCGTCGGTCGCTCAACGCCGCCGCGGCC
>DAMDKH010000407.1:0-1671 GCA_032099965.1 Microbacterium sp. | reverse complement strand
AACGCCGCGTCCGCGGTCGCCGCCGGCGCGGCGCAGCTGCTCGACGACGCGACGTTCGACGCCGACGCGGTGCGCCGCGTGGTGATGCCGCTCCTCGGCGATCCGGCGCGCCTCTCGGCGATGGCCGCGGCGGCGGAGGGCTCCGGCACCCGCACCGGGACGGAGAACCTCATCGCCCTCGTCGATCGCGCCGTCGGCGCCCGCAACTAGACTGAGCAGGACATGATCAGACCCGACCTCTCCCTCCCGATCCCCGAGACGATCACCTCCGCCCACTTCATCGGAATCGGCGGTTCCGGCATGAGCGGACTGGCCAGGATGTTCCTCGACGCGGGCATCCGCGTGTCGGGATCCGACCGTTCCGACAGCGACAACCTGCGAGCGCTGGCGGCGGCGGGGGCGACCGTGCACGTCGGGCACGATGCAGCGCATCTCGGCGATGCCGACACCGTCGTGCACACCGGCGCGATCTGGCCCGAGAACCCGGAGTTCGTCACCGCCAAGGAGCGCGGCCTGCACGTCATCCACCGTTCTCAGGCCCTCCACTGGCTGATCGGATCCCGCCGACTGGTGTCGGTGGCGGGTGCCCATGGCAAGACCACGTCCACGGGCATGATCGTCACGGCGCTCCGTGCGCTCGGCGACGATCCGCACTTCGTCAACGGCGGCGTGATCGAGCAGCTGGGCACGTCGAGCGCGACCGGCTCGGGCGACCTGTTCGTGATCGAGGCCGACGAGTCGGACGGCACGTTCCTGCTCTACGACACCGCCGTGGCGCTCATCACCAACGTCGACCCCGATCACCTGGATCACTACGGATCGGAGGAGGCGTTCCACGCGGCGTTCGTGCGGTTCGCCGACGCGGCCTCCGAGGCGGTCGTGATCTCCAGCGATGACCCGGGCGCCCTGCGTGTGAGCTCCGGTCTCACGCACCCGCGCATCCTCACCTTCGGCCTCGCCGCCGACGCGGACCTACGGGTGTCGGACATCGCCGCTGCGGGCCGCGTGGCCGCGACGCTCACCCATGCGGGGGAGACCGTGCGCATGCAGCTGTCCGTGCCCGGCGTGCACAACGCCATCAACGCGGCCGGAGCGGTCGCGGTGCTGATCGCGCTCGGACACCCGCTCGCCGAGGCGACGCGTGCCGTCGAGGGCTTCGCCGGCACGGTACGCCGGCTCGAGCAGCACGGCGTCGCGCGCGGGGTCAGCGTGTACGACGACTACTCGCACCACCCGACGGAGGTGCGTGCGGCGCTCGAGGCGATGCGCAGCATCGCGGGCACGGGGCGTGTGATCGCCATCCAGCAGCCCCACACCTACTCGCGCACGCAGCACATGTACCAGGAGTTCGCCGATGTGCTCGAGGAGCTCGCCGACCACACGGTGATGCTCGACGTGTACGGCGCGCGGGAAGATCCCGTGCCGGGGGTGACGGGCGAGCTGGTCAGCGGCGCGTTCCACGATCCCGACAAGGTGCACTACGTTCCCGACTGGCAAGAAGCGTCGGATTACACGGCCCGCATCGCTCGCGAGGGCGATTTCGTGGTGACGCTCGGCTGCGGCAACGTCTACCAGATGATCCCGCAGGTGCTGGAGGCTCTGCGCCGGGCGCCGGAGGCGTGATCGGTGCGTCGTCCTCCGCCGCTGCCCACGAACCCCGACGACGAAGCG
>DAMDKH010000406.1:0-1674 GCA_032099965.1 Microbacterium sp. | reverse complement strand
CGCACCGCCGCCACGACGTCGTCCGCGGCGGCGACCGGCACGATCGCGCGGCGGATCGCCGTGCACTTCTGCCCCGCCTTCGTCGTCATCTCGGTCACGAGCTGACGCACGTAGGCGTCGAACTCGGGCGTGCCGGCGACGGCGTCTGCGCCGAGCACCGAGGCGTTGATCGAGTCGGTCTCGGCCGTGAACCGCACGCTGCCCGACTGCACGGACGGATGGCGCCGCAGCGAGGCGGCGGTGGAGGCGCTGCCGGTGAAGCCGACGATGTCCCCGAGCCGGAGGTGGTCGAGCAGGTCCGGCACGCTCCCGCTCACCAGTTGCAGGGTGCCCGGCGGCACGAGCCCCGATTCGATGAGGATGCGCACCATCGCCTCCGCGACGTACCCGGTGGGCGTCGCGGGCTTGATGAGGGTCGGCATGCCGGCCAGGAAGGCCGGGGCCAGCTTCTCCAGCGCTCCCCACACCGGGAAGTTGAAGGCGTTGATCTGCACGGCCACGCCCGGCAGGGTCGTGTACACGTGGCGACCGAGGAACGAGCCGTCCTTCGACAGCGGCTCGACGGGCCCGTCGACGTGCACGGTGGCGTTCGGCAGCTCGCGGCGTCCCTTGCCGGAGTAGGAGAAGAGCACCCCGATGCCACCGTCGATGTCCACCCACGAGTCCGCACGGGTCGCGCCGGTGCGCGTCGACAGGGCGTACAGCTCGTCCTTGCGTTCCGTGAGGGCGAGGGCGAAGCGCTTGAGCAGCACGGCGCGCTGGTGGAACGTCATCCCCGCCAGGCTCGCCTGCCCGACGGCGCGGGCGTGCGCGAGGGCGGCGGGGAGGTCGAGCCCCGCGGTCGACACGAGAGCCACCACCTCGCCGGTCGAGGCGTCGCGCACCTCGGTCCCCGGGGCGTCGGCGGCGGGGGTCCACCAGGTGTCCTGCACGAAGCTCGGAAGGTGCGCGGTCATGTCGTCTCCTCGGTCCAGTCGTAGAAGCCCCGTCCGGTCTTGCGGCCGAGTCGTCCCTCGGCCACCATCCGGCGCAGCAGCGCGGGCGGGGTGAAGCGGTCGCCGAGCTCGCGCTCCAGCTCCTCGGCGATGCCGAGGCGCACGTCGAGTCCCACGAGGTCGGTGGTGCGGAGCGGGCCGACCGGATGCCGGTAGCCCAACGTCATGGCGGCGTCGATGTCGTGCACCGACGCCACGCCCTCCTCGAGCATGCGGATGGCTTCGAGTCCCAGGGCGACCCCGAGTCGGGAGGACGCGAACCCGGGGGAGTCCGCCACGACGATCGGGGTCTTGTCGAGGGCGAGCACCCAGGCGCGTGCCCCCTCGACCACCGCGTCCGCGGTGAGCGTGCCGCGCACGATCTCGACGAGCGACGAGGCGGGCACCGGGTTGAAGAAGTGCAGGCCGAGCACCCGGGCCGGATGTTCGAGAGGCGCGGCGAGCTGATCGATGGAGATCGACGAGGTGTTCGTGGCGAGCACCGCGTCCGGTGCGATCTCAGCTTCCGCACGGGCGAGGGCGTCCTCCTTGAGCGCGCGGTCCTCGGGCACGGCCTCGATCACCAGCTCGGCATCGGCGAACGCCGCCATCTCCGTCGCCGTCGTCCACCGCGCCGCCAGTGCCGCCGCGTCGACGACGCCCCCGCGCGCGACGGAGCGGCGGATGCTCTCGTCGATGC
>DAMDKH010000405.1:0-1680 GCA_032099965.1 Microbacterium sp. | reverse complement strand
GTGGGGGCGGGGGTCTCGTCCGCCGCGGCGGGGGCGGCGATGAGGCCCAGCGTGAGAGCCGCAGCGGCCACGGCCGCAGCGAGTCCGAGCGGGGCCGGATGGAGGGTGGGGAGGGGTCGGGTGGGTCGTCGCGAACGCAACAGGTGCTCCTAGGGGGTGTCAGCCCGCGTACACCGCGCCCCTCCAACTTGCCCCCTCCGGGCGAGATGGTGTGCGGTTCCGGTACGCGCCACCTCCCCGGAGGGCGATGGCCTCGGCCAGTGTACACAGATGCCCGAGAAGATCGTTGCGAGAACGAGACATTCCCGGCGTTCGTCCAGACGTCAGGCCGAGGCCACCGGCGCCGCGCTGCGGATGAAGCGCATCTTGCCTCCGACCTGGGCGATGGAGTCGACCCGCTCCACGGTGACGGGCACGAGCCCCTTGGTGGCCGTCCGAAGGCGCGCTGCCGCGCCGTCGATACCGCCCTGAGCGTCGGGCCCCGACGACGGGATGCAGCGCAGGGTCACGGAGTAGTCCTCGGCCTGCACGATCTCGAACTGCCGGATCGACAGCGGGGCGTCGTCGAAGATGTGCCCCAACGCGCCGGCGATGGTCGTGCCGTCCGGCAGCCGCACCGCGTCGGACGACCGACCGGAGATCGGCCCCAGCCGCGGCAGGCCCCGCCCGCACGCGCACACGTCGGGCAGGTACGCACTGATGTCGCCCAACCGGTAGCGCACGACGGGGAACACCCGGTTGGTGAGATCGGTCACGACGACCTCGCCCTCCTGGCCCGTCGGCACCTCCCCGTCGTCGTCGTCGACGATCTCGATGCGACGCACGTCGGCGAACACGTGCAGGCCGCTCTGCTGCGCGCACTCGCCCGCCATCCACGGGATCTCGGCCGACCGGTAATGGTCGTAGCAGGGTGCGCCGAAGGCGGCCTCGATCTCGGCCCGCGTGCCCGGGGTCAGCGGCGCCGCGGTCACCGCGACGGCACGCGGCGGAACGAGGGTCACGCCGAGGCGGGCGAGTCGGCGCACCGCGTCGAGCACACCGCCCCCGTAGCCGATGAGGAACGGAGGGCGCACCCTGTTCCACGCCCGCGCGAAGGCGAGCACCGACTCGTCGGTGATCTGGAAGGCGTCGAGCTGCACCCGCCGTGACGGCAGCCAGCCGAGGTCATGGCGCAGCCGGGCGGATCCGGTGAGCACGTGACGGGTGACGATGCCCCGGTCGTCCCAGGGCGTGACGCCCCACCAGTCGAACAGGCGCCACTCGAGGGCGCGCGCCGGGAACCGGAGGTCGCGCAGCAGATGCAGCGGCATCCCGGTGCTGCCGCCGGTCTTCGACACCGCGCTCGTGCGCGGCGTCGCCTCATCGGTGCGGATGCGGTCGAAGTTCTCGCGCAGCATCGCCTTGTCGACGATCGGGAGCTCCCCGAACGCCGCGGGATCGCGCAGATCGTCGGCGTCGAAGCCGTGCGCCGAGTACAGGTCGCGGTAGAACGGACTCTGCGCGAAGGCGAACCGGGCGTGCGCCGCCGAGCGCTCCTCGTTCAGCGCCGCGATCCGGTCGGGCGACAGCGCGTCGACCGCGCGGAACTCCTCGTGCGTGTCGAGGCTCGCCCGCCCCGCGACGGCCGTCTTGACCCGGAACGCTGCCTCGCGGATCATGCGTGCACGCCCCTCGGCCTCG
>DAMDKH010000404.1:1469-1693 GCA_032099965.1 Microbacterium sp. | reverse complement strand
CGAGCCGGCCGCGCACGGCGGCGACGACGGCTGCGCGGTACACGCGCAGGAGAGCGCGGCGGGGGCGGGCGACCCACGCGGCGTTGACGAAGTGGATGATGTCCAGCACCGTGTCGCGCAGGATCTGCCGCGGTGCCACCAGGAGGTACTCGCGGTTGAGCACGATGCGGTTGCGCACCCGGTAGTAGTACCGGAACGGGGTGCTGAGGGTGGTCACCGGCGGG
>DAMDKH010000404.1:0-1459 GCA_032099965.1 Microbacterium sp. | reverse complement strand
ATGCCGGGCAGCCGCACGACGCGGCCGAAGAGCTCCCGGCGGTACTTCGTGCCCAGTGCATGGTCGAGGCGGGTTCCGCCGGCGGCGAGCACGCGGTGGCCGTTCCTGCGCAGTCGGAGCTCGAACTCGGTGTCGACCAGGTCGATGAAGAAGTCTTCGCGGAGCGCGCCGAGTTCGGCGATGACCGTCGCGGGGATGAGCATCCCCGACTGGATGACGTTCGCGGCGTCGCCGATCGGAGCCGCGGGCCCACGCTGCTGCCGCACGTCGGCGAAGTACTCGGGCACCACGACGCCGACCTTCTCCCCCTCGCGGGTCGCCGCCTGTGCGGCACCGACGAGGTCGCGCACGAAGTCGGCGGGCGCGTGCGAGTCCTGGTCGAAGGTGACGACGTAGTCCGCTCCGGCGGCCACGGCGCGTCGGATGCCGTCGTTGAGCGCGGCGGCGATCCCGTCGTTCGACGGGCGGCGGACGACCTCCACCGACGGGGCCGCGAGACGGTCGAGCACCGCATGCGGGTCGCCGGATCCGTCGTCGACGACGATGACCCGATCGACCTGTTCCGCCACGGACGCGACCGCGTCGAGAAGACCGGCATCGGGGCGGAACGTCGAGAAGACGGCCGACACGCGAGCGGCGGTCATGCGCGGCGCACCGGGCGGCGGGACGGAGGGGGTGTGAGGTGCATGGCGCCTCTTAGACTAGCCTGGATCACTGATCGAACCCCGTGGAACGGAAGGCCTCTCGCGTGTCGACAGCCCCCTTCGGCACGATCGTGCTGGCAGCCTATTCGCCGGATCCGGAGCTGTTCCGACGCCAGCTCTCGTCGCTGCGGGATCAGACCGTGACGGACTGGGAGTGCGTCGTTTCGGTCGACGGCGATCCTGCCCCGGTGGCCGCGCTCGTCGACGGGATCACCCAGGGCGATCCCCGTTTCCGGGTGGTCGGCGACGGCACCCGTCTGGGCTTCTACCTGAACTTCGAGCGCGGGTTGCGGGAGGTCTCGCCCCGCAGCGCCTGGATCGCCCTCAGCGACCAGGACGACCGCTGGGACGCCGACAAGATCGAGCGCCTGCTCCCCCACCTCGCCGACGTGACCCTGGTCTCCGCCCAGGCGCGGATCGTCTCGTACCCGTCCGGCACGGAGACGGGTCGCACCTCCCGCCGCGACCACGGCGCGCTGTGCACCATCCTCTCCAACGAGTTCACCGGGTCGCTCTGCCTCTTCTCCCCCGAGCTCCTGGGCACCGCCCTTCCGTTCCCGCGGGCGACCACCCGGGTCGCCACGCACGATCACTGGCTCGCGGTCGTGGCCGACGCCCACCGCGGCACCCGCATCATCGACGACGTCGTGCAGGACTACGTGCAGCACGACGCCAACGTCTTCGGCGATCCCAGCCGTCTGGGCGGCGGGAGCATCGCCTCCTCCGTCCGCAACGTTCTCGGCCAGGCCCGCCGC
>DAMDKH010000403.1:0-1694 GCA_032099965.1 Microbacterium sp. | reverse complement strand
GCGGCACCTGGATGGCCTCGATCCGGCCGGCGAGCATCCGTTCGGTCACGATCGCCGTGTGCAGCACGTCGCCGCGGTGCTTGGGGAAGAGCGCCGCGCGACTGATCTCGCCGACCTGGTGGCCGGCCCGCCCCACGCGCTGCAGGCCGGACGCGGCCGACGGCGGCGCCTCGACCTGGATGACGAGGTCGACCGCGCCCATGTCGATGCCGAGCTCGAGGCTGCTCGTCGCGACCACGCAGCGCAGCACCCCCGACTTGAGCTCCTCTTCGACCTGGGCGCGCTGCTCCTTCGACACCGACCCGTGATGGGCCTTGGCGAGCACCGGATCGGCACCGGCCGTGGCCCCGGCCTGCGCCATCATCTGGGCGGGAACGGAGGAGTCGGGCAGCGGCACGCCCGTGCGTTCGGAGTAGATCTCGTTGAGGCGCCCGGTGAGGCGTTCGGCGAGGCGCCGCGAGTTGGGGGGGGCGCCGGGGGGAGGGGGCGGGTTGGTCATGTCGTCCATCGGCACGACGACGCCCAGCTCGAAGGTCTTCGACGCCGGTGGGGCGACGATCTCGACGGGCGCGGCGCCGCCGAGGAAGCGTGCGACCTCGTCGATGGGCCGCACGGTGGCCGAGAGCCCGATGCGCTGGGCGGGGCCATCGGCGCCGTGGTCGGCGCGCAGCGCGTCGAGGCGTTCGAGGCTCACGGCCAGGTGCGCCCCGCGCTTGGTCGCGGCGACGGCGTGCACCTCGTCGATGATGACCGTGTGCACGCCCCGCAGCGTCTCGCCCGCCCGGCTGGTGAGCATGAGGTACAGCGACTCGGGGGTGGTGATGAGGATGTCCGGCGGGTCGGAGACGAGCTTGCGGCGGTCGCTGGAGGTCGTGTCGCCCGAGCGCACGCCCACCGTCACCGAGGGAGAGGTCACGCCGAGCCGCCGGGCGGACTGCCCGATGCCCACGAGGGGCGAGCGGAGGTTGCGCTCGACGTCGACGCCGAGCGCCTTCAACGGCGAGATGTAGAGGATGCGCGTGCGCGGCGCGTCTTTCGGGGGTGTCGCCCCCTCGGCCGACGCGGCCATGCGTTCGCGGAACACGCTGTCGATCGCCCACAGGAACGCCGACAGCGTCTTGCCCGAGCCGGTGGGCGCGACCACGAGCGCATGCCTGCCCGCCGAGACCGCCTCCCACGCGCCCGCCTGGGCCGGGGTGGGCGCGGTGAAGGCGCCCCGGAACCAGTCCTGCGTCGCCGGGGTGAAGCGCTCGAGCACATCACTCATGCCTCCATCTTGGTCGAGGCATCCGACATCGGGGCGTGCCATTGTCTGCGGCAGGGGGCATGCTGTAGCGATGGCGCACACGACGAACTACTTCGGCACCTTCATCGAGGTCGCCGAGGACTGCCCGGTCGAGCACGGCGAGGAGCCGCCCGTCGCCGCGCAGCCCTCGATCGCGGCGACCCATTACCGGCTCATCGCCGAGCAGCCCTACGGGCGCACCTCCGACGACGTGGTGTTCGAGACCCACGCCGTGCGCAGCGGCGTGCCGGTCGACGACGCCGAGGCCAGGCAGGAGTTCTTCTCCGTCGGGCGCGCCTGCCTGCGGTCCTCGCCGCTGGGCAAGCGCTACGGCTGGGGCCTGCACCACGACGCCGAGGGGCGCGTCGCGCTGGTGGCCAGGGACTCCGACGAGTACGCGCGGCTCGCC
>DAMDKH010000402.1:428-1696 GCA_032099965.1 Microbacterium sp. | reverse complement strand
CTCGGCTGCGGAACCGGCGCGCTCGCCGTCTCCTACGCCCGCGCCCATCCGGACGTACGCGTGATCGCGACCGATCGCTCGGCTGCTGCCGTGGCCTCGGCGCGCGCGACGGTCGCCGCCAACCGAGTCGCCGACCGTGTCGAGGTCGTGCACGACGACGCGGCCTCCGCGGTGCCGGACGCGTCGGTCGACGTCGTGCTGCTGAACCCGCCGTTCCACCTCGGCACGAGCATCCACACGGGCGCGGCGACGCGACTGTTCGCCGCGGCGGCACGCGTGCTGCGCCCGGACGGCGAGCTGTTCACGGTCTTCAACTCCTCCCTCGGCTACCGCGCCGAGCTGACCCGTCTGGTGGGCCCCACCACGCAGCTGCACCGCACGCCGAGGTTCACGGTGACGCGCAGCATCCGCCGACCCTGAGGACGTCGTCCCGCGGTCCGGATGCCGGGCGCCGGCACCCCGGGGACGCCCGATTCGGCGTGCCACGACGTCAACTCCAGTGAGCGCTCGGGTGCGCGGCGACCCACGACGTCGGTTTCTCGACGACGTCGCGGTTCGTGTCGAATTCGCCCTTGCCCGTTCGCTGTAGGGATGTAACGGTTCCCCTAACGAAAGGACACCACCGTGAAGTACGTCATCATGTTCACCTCCACCCCCGAACTCGAGGCAGCGGTGTCGCCGGAGCACGCCGAGGAGGTCTATCGCCGCACGTACGCGTGGTTCGGCACGCACAGCGAGGTCATGACCGAGTCGGGCGCCGAGCTGCAGCCGGTCACCACCGCCACCACGATCTCCCACGGCGGCGATGCGCCGGTCGTGGCCGACGGGCCGTTCTCCGAGGCGAAGGAGGTCATCGGCGGATTCCAGGTGATCGACGTGCCCGACCTCGACGCGGCGATCGCCCTCGTCAAGACGTGGCCGCTGCTCGAGCTGCCCGGCGTCGCGGTCGAGATCCGCCCGATCGTCGTGCACTGAGCCGCGACCGACCGTGAACGACACGGATGCCGCGGCAGCGGAGCCGGACCCGGCCCGGGCCGCGGCATCCGATCGACGCCTCGCGCAGGTGATCCGCGAGGAATCCGCGCGGATCGTGGCCGCGCTCGCCGGTCGGCTCGGCAGCCTCGACCTCGCGGAGGAGGCGGTGGCCGAGGCGATCGAGGAGGCCGTTCGTCACTGGCGCACGCGCGGCGTGCCGCCCAACCCCGGAGCGTGGCTGACGCAGGCGGCCCGCCACAACGCCCTCGACCGTCTGCGCCGGGAGAAGCGCT
>DAMDKH010000402.1:0-249 GCA_032099965.1 Microbacterium sp. | reverse complement strand
CGGGCGACCCTGACCCCGGAATCGACGGTCGCGCAGCGGATCGTGCGGGCCAAGCGGAAGATCGGCGCCGCCGGCATCCCCCTGCGGATCCCCGACGGACCCGAGCGCACCGCCCGCCTGGACATCGTGCTCACCGTCATCTCGGTGATGTACGGCGAAGCGCACCTGGTCGCGGGCGGAGGCGCGGCAGCCGACCGCGATCTCGCCGAGGACGCCGTGTGGCTCGCGCGCGTCGTCGCTCACGACCTG
>DAMDKH010000401.1:0-1697 GCA_032099965.1 Microbacterium sp. | reverse complement strand
GCGGACGCGCAGAGCTGAGCGCCGGAGGTCAGGAGTCGGCGTTCGCGTCGCCCGACGGCGACGGGGGGAAGGCGTCGTCGAGTCGCCGCTCCACGCGGTCGAGCTGAGCGCGCAGGATCGCGGCCTCCTCGGCGAGGCGGCGCGTCTCCTCCTCCACCTGGCTCAGTTCCCACGAGAGGTGGAGCGAGACCCCGAGGAGCAGGAGGATCGCGGTCGCGAACAGCAGGTTCGAGGGCAGCTGCACGCCGAGAAGGGCGGTCAGGGCTCCCAGCAGGCCGGGGAAGAGGCCGACGATCAGGACCGCGAGGGCGATGAGGATCCACAGGACCGCGTACTTCTCCCGCAGACGGCGGGTCAACAGCATCCACAGCACGACGGCGAGGATGACGACGGCGATGCCGATGCCCACGAAGACGATCACGCGCGCTCCTCCTTCTTGGGACGGGATCCGGTGCGGCGCACGGCCGCGAGCAGGAGGGCGAAGACGGATCGCAGGAGGTACACCGTCGATCCGAGTGCGCCCTGGCTCGGCGTGCCGTGCAGTCTCGGGCGCATGGCGACGGGCACCTGCGTCACGCTGAGGCCCGCGTGTAGCGCAGCGACGAGCGAGTCGAGCGTGTCGCCGAGGTACTCCGCCGGGTAGTAGTGCACGTACTGCGCGATCGCCCGGAGGTTGGCGGCGCGGAACCCGCTCGTCACGTCGGTCAGCCGCGTGCCGGCGATACGCGAGACGACGGACGCGAGCACGACCATCGCCCAGCGGCGCGGGCCGCGCACGGCGTAGGTCCCCACCTCCGAGAAACGGGCGCCGATGGAGATGTCGGCGCGGGCGAGACCGGCCAGCACCTTGTCGATGTCGGCGGGGTCGTGCTGCCCGTCGGCGTCGACCTGGATCGCGCGCGTGTATCCCTCGCGCACGGCGTAGGTGAAGCCGGTGCGCATCGCGCCGCCGACGCCGAGGTTGAACGGCAGCGACAGCACGGTGGCGCCGGCCGATCGCGCGGTCGCCCCCGTCGCGTCGGTCGAACCGTCGTCGATCACCACGACGTCGTACCGGTCGGATGCCGCGCGGATCTCGCGCACGGTGGCACCGACGTTGCGCTCCTCGTTCCACGCCGGAACGAGGACGAGGACGCGGTCGTCTCGCGTGTAGTCACTCATGGGGAAGAATCTCCGTGGATCAGCCGAGACCGCAGGCGGTCACTTCGTACAGTCTGGCATCGCCCTCGCTGTCGACCAGTCGCACCGCTCCGGATTCCGCCAGGTTCTCGAGACCCTCGAGGGGATGCGAGCCGTTGTGCACCTCCCGCGCCCCGAAGTCGAGCACGAAGCGCACGTCCAGGTCCTCCGCGGCATCGCACACCCCGGGCATGCGCGCCGCGTCGGCGAGATGCTCGTTCACGAGCGCTGCGTCGTCGGAGACGTCGACGAGGATGTGCGGCATGAGCACACGGCGGCCGCCGATCGCGTAGGCCAGGGCCGTGCCGGTGTACGGGTTGCCGGCGATCACGCTGCCCTCCGGCACGTGCTCGGGAAGGCGCTGCAGCAGGGCCATCTCGTCGTCGCTCACCAGCGACGACGACGCGTCGAGCACGAAGCGCGCGCTCGCCTGCGCCACCGCGGAGGGCATCGCCGGAAGCGGGAGCAGCACGAAACCGAGCAGCACGACGAGGGCCGCGACCGGAGCCCGCCGCCGG
>DAMDKH010000400.1:1348-1698 GCA_032099965.1 Microbacterium sp. | reverse complement strand
CCCCTCGACGGCGAGGCGCTCCAGGCTCTCTTCTCTTCAGACGACGCCGTCGGCACAGACGCGGACGCCGCCGCCGGGCGCACAGACGCGCCCGCCGCGGGGAGCGTCCGCCCCTCCGACGCCGACGTCATGGACATCCCCGGCGCGAGCGAGGCGTTCGCCGCCCGCATGACCGTGCTGACGAAGCAGGGCCAGGAGGAGGCCGCGGCCCGCGGGCTCACGGAACGACGACGCTCCCGTGCGGCGATGATCCTCCAGACGATCGCGCTCGCGCTGGCCGTCGGCGCACTCGGGGTCGCGATCGCGGCCGTCTCCCACGGACGCCTGGCCGCGATCCCCGCGCTCGTCAT
>DAMDKH010000400.1:475-1270 GCA_032099965.1 Microbacterium sp. | reverse complement strand
GGAGTTCATCCGCGTCGCTGAGGAGGACCGTCTGCGCATGCTCCAGTCGTACTCGGGGGCAGAGCGGCGGACGCACGGCTCCGCCGACGTCGTCCTCGTCTACGAGAAGCTCCTCCCGTACGCGATCCTCTTCGGGCAGGAGGACGAATGGGCCGGGGTGCTCGAGAGCGCGTACGCGGTCGCCCACCACGGCCCCGGCTGGATCGGCGACGGGCGCTCGCCGACGTTCTCGTCCACCCTCGCGGCCTTCGCGGTGTCGACCTCTGCCGCCTCGTCATACAGCGCACCCTCGACCAGCACCTCGTCGGGGTTCGGCGGTTCGGCCGGCGGCGGCTTCTCGGGCGGCGGGGGCGGGGGCGGGTTCTCGGGAGGGCGCTGAATCCGCGTCACGACTCTCGGAACGTGGACCCCCGGTGCCGACGCGCGCCGTGGCCTGCGCAGCCCGCCGGACGCTGCGGGAGGGAACGAGGACGACCCAGGATGCGCGCGGGCGGCGTCAGCGCCGGCCGCCCGGTCGGGGGTCAGAGCAGGGGCGGCGGGTCGGAGACGTCGCGCAGGGCACGCTCGACGGTCGACTGCACGAGGGCGGAGAGGTACCCGCCGGGGTTCTCGATGCCGATGTCGCGGAGTCGAGCGGTGGACTGCGCGATGATCGAGCGCGAGAACTCGGTCGCGGTGTGGATGGCATCCGCATACGCCGCACGATCCGCTTCGGCGATGACGACCGGTTCGCACCCCATCTCGACGGCGAGGGCCTGAGCGATCGGCAGCACCGCGGCCGGCGCGGTCACCGCG
>DAMDKH010000400.1:0-450 GCA_032099965.1 Microbacterium sp. | reverse complement strand
CAGCTGGCGCAGGTCGATGGTGGTTCCCGAGAAGCTGATCGCCGGGTGCACGGCGAGCGGGATGGCGCCCTTCTCGGCCGCGGGCCGCAGCACCTCGATACCGAAAGCAGGATCGGTGTGCAGCACGAGCTGCCCGATCTGCCACCCGCCCACCTCGGCGATGCCGGCCACGAGCGAGGCCAGCTGATCGTGCGGGACCGCGAGCACCACGAGCTCCGCGCGACGGACCACCTCGAGCGCATCCAGCACGGGCACGTCGGGGAGCACGGCCGAGACCCGCTCGTCGTCCGACCCGCTCGTGATGCCCACGATCGCGTGCCCCGCGCCTCCGAGGGCGGCCCCCACGATCGGACCCACCCGGCCGGCACCGATGATCCCGACGCCGAGGCGCCCGTCGCGCGCCACGGTCACTCCTCGCGCTCCGGCGGGGCCGGAGCAACGGGAGGCGTC
>DAMDKH010000399.1:0-1699 GCA_032099965.1 Microbacterium sp. | reverse complement strand
ACGACGCCCCGTCATGCGGGATGCCCCGGACCGACACGGTCCGGGGCATCCCGAGGGTGCGGCGACGCGGCGTCAGGCGCGCGCGGCCTCGCTGACGCGACGCGCGGCCGCGAGGGCCTGGTCGAGGTCGGCCTTGAGGTCGTCGACGTTCTCGATGCCCACCGAGAGACGCACGAGGCCGGGGGTCACGCCGGCCGTGAGCTGCTGCTCGGGGGTGAGCTGGGCGTGCGTGGTCGATGCGGGGTGGATGACGAGCGACCGCACGTCGCCGATGTTCGCCAGGTGGCTGAACAGGGACAGACTGTTGACGAACTCGCGACCGGCCTCGACGCCGCCCTTCAACTCGAACGAGAGCACCGCTCCGACACCCTTCGGTGCGTAGCGGTTCGCCGCGGCGTACCACGGCGACGAGGGGAGGCCCGAGTAGTTGACCGTGGCGACATCGGCGCGATCGTCCAGCCACTCGGCGATCTCCTGCGCGTTCTGCACGTGGCGCTCGATGCGCAGCGACAGCGTCTCGACGCCCTGGATGAGGTTCCAGGCGCTCTGCGGGGCGATCGCCGATCCGAGGTCGCGGAGCAGCTGCACGCGTGCCTTGATGATGTAGGCGAGCGGGTCGCCGACGGCCGCGGTGTAGCTCGCGCCGTGGTACGAGGGGTCCGGAACCGTGAGGCCGGGGAACTTCTCGACGTTCTTCGACCACTCGAACGTGCCGCCGTCGATGATGACGCCGCCGATCGTCGTGCCGTGACCGCCAAGGAACTTCGTCACCGAGTGGACGACGATGTCGGCGCCGTGCTCGAACGGGCGGATCAGGTACGGGGTGGCGATGGTGTTGTCGACGATGAGCGGGACGCCGCTCTCGTGCGCGACGTCGGCGACGGTGCGGATGTCGAGGACGTTGATCTGCGGGTTGCCGATCGTCTCGGCGAAGAACAGCTTCGTGTTCGGACGCACCGCGCGGCGCCATTCCTCGGGGTCGTCCTGGTTCTCGACGAACGTGACCTCGATGCCGAGCTTCGCGAGCGTGTACTTGAAGAGGTTGTAGGTGCCGCCGTAGATCGAGCTGGAGGCGACGAAGTGGTCTCCGGCCTCGGCGATGTTGAGGACGGCGAACGTCGAGGCGGCCTGACCGCTCGAGAGCACCAGTGCTCCCGTGCCGCCCTCCAGGGCCGCGAGGCGCTGCTCGAGCACGTCCTGGGTCGGGTTCTGGATGCGGGTGTAGATGTTGCCGAACTCGGCGAGCGCGAAGAGGTTCGCCGCGTGGTCCGCGCTGTCGAACACGTACGACGTGGTCTGGTAGATCGGGGTGGCGCGAGCCTTGGTGACGGGATCGGGTGCGGCGCCGGAGTGGATCTGCTTGGTCTCGAAACGCCAGTTCTCGGGTGCGGACATGTGTTCCCCCTGGAACGATCGGTCGGAGTCGACGGCGGATGCCGCTCCAGCGAGAGTACGGTCGCCGAGCGGGTGTCAACAACGGCCGGGAAATGTGACGTAACACGGCCGGTGGGCGCGGCCGAGCGGAACATCGTACGGTGGAGGCATGGTCAACAGACGTGCAGTGGTGACGGGTGCGAGTTCGGGTATCGGTGCGGCGACGGTGCGGGAGCTCCGGTCGCGCGGGTGGGATGTCGTGGGTGTCGCCCGCCGTGAGGAGCGCCTCGCCGCGCTCGTCGCGGAGACGGGGGCGACGGCGATC
>DAMDKH010000398.1:0-1704 GCA_032099965.1 Microbacterium sp. | reverse complement strand
GCTCCGGCGCGTCGACCGGAACCGAGGCGTCGGCGGCGGGGGCCTCGATCGAGACGCCCTCCGCGGCGGTGCGCGTCGACGCGGCGATCTGCGCGAGGGCCGACTTGGCCCCCTCCGGGATGCTGTGGGTCACGGGAGCGGGCGCGGCGGGCGCCTGGTTCTGGGATCCCCCGCGCTGGCGGCGTCCGCCGTTGCCGGTGTTCCCGCCGTTGTTGCCGCCGTTGCCGCCGTTGCCGTTGGAGCGGTGCTTGACGACGGGGTCGTGGTGCACGATCACACCGCGGCCCGCGCAGACCTCGCAGGCCTCGCTGAACGTCTCCAGGAGCCCGAGACCGAGCTTCTTGCGCGTCATCTGCACGAGACCGAGCGAGGTGACCTCGGCGACCTGGTGCTTCGTGCGGTCGCGGCTGAGGCACTCGATCAGTCGCCGCAGCACGAGGTCGCGGTTCGACTCGAGCACCATGTCGATGAAGTCGACCACGATGATGCCGCCGATGTCGCGCAGACGCAGCTGGCGCACGATCTCCTCGGCCGCCTCGAGGTTGTTCTTGGTGACGGTCTCCTCGAGGTTGCCGCCGGATCCGACGAACTTGCCCGTGTTGACGTCGACGACCGTCATCGCCTCGGTGCGGTCGATGACCAGCGAGCCACCGGACGGCAGCCAGACCTTGCGGTCGAGCGCTTTCTCGATCTGCTCCGTGATGCGGAACGCGTCGAACGGGTCGGTCTCGTCCTCGTAGGCCTCGACGCGCTCGAGCAGGTCGGGCGCGACGCCCTCGAGGTAGGCGCGGATGGTGCGCTGCGACTCCTCGCCCTGGATGAGCATCTTCGTGAAGTCCTCGTTGAAGACGTCGCGGACGATCTTGACGAGGAGGTCGGGCTCGGCGTGCAGGAGGGCCGGGGCCTGCTGGCTCGCGACCTGCTTCTGCACGTGCTCCCACTGGGCGGTCAGACGCTGCACGTCGCGCGTGAGCTGGTCCTCCGTGGCCCCCTCGGCGGCGGTGCGCACGATCACACCGGAGGACTCGGGCAGCACCTCCTTGAGGATGCGCTTGAGACGAGCCCGCTCGTTGTCGGGGAGCTTGCGGCTGATGCCGTTCATGGAACCGCCGGGCACGTACACGAGGTAGCGGCCGGGAAGCGAGATCTGGCTCGTGAGGCGAGCGCCCTTGTGTCCGACGGGATCCTTGGTCACCTGCACGAGCACGCGGTCGCCCGGCTTGAGGGCGAGCTCGATGCGGCGCGGCTGGTTTCCGGTCTCCACACCGTCCCAGTCGACCTCACCCGAGTAGAGGACGGCATTGCGTCCGCGACCGATGTCGACGAACGCGGCCTCCATGCTGGGCAGGACGTTCTGCACCCGGCCGAGGTAGACGTTGCCGATCAGCGACGCGTCCTGGTTGCGGGCGACGTAGTGCTCCACGAGCACGCCGTCCTCCAGCACGCCGATCTGGGTGCGACCGTTCTTCGAGCGCACGACCATCTTGCGGTCGACGGACTCGCGGCGGGCGAGGAACTCGGCCTCGGTGACGACGGGGCGCCGGCGTCCGGCATCCCGACCGTCGCGACGACGCTGCTTCTTCGCCTCGAGACGCGTCGAGCCCTTGATGGCCTTCGGCTCGGTGATGTACTCGACCACGCGCTGGCGCGGACGCGCCTCGCGCGGCTCGTCGGCCTCGGCGCCGCCGCGACGACGACGGCCGC
>DAMDKH010000397.1:1227-1742 GCA_032099965.1 Microbacterium sp. | reverse complement strand
CGCGACGGATCTCGCGCACGCCGTGGAGGCGTTCGTCGCCACCCCCGGGCCGCTGGAGATCTACTGGTGCGCGGGCCGTGGCGTGACGTCGACGCCCCGTGAGGCCCTCTTCACCGAAGTGGAGGTCTTCGAGTCGTTCCTCCGTGCACTCGCGGCCTGCCCGTCCGAGGTGCGCGACCGTCTCGTGCTCTTCGTCGCGACGTCGGTGGGCGGCGCCTACGGTGCGATCCCCGGCGCTCCGCATCGGGAGTCCGGGCCCACGGCGCCGTCGTCGGCGTACGGCGAGGCGAAGCTCGCGATGGAACGGGCCGCGACGGCGTACGCCGGTACCCACGGCTGGCGCACGGTGATCGGACGCCTCACGAACCTGTACGGCCCGGGGCAGGACCTCGCGAAGGGCCAGGGACTGATCTCGACGCTCATCGACAGTGCGGTCACCGCGCAGCCCGCGCGGATCTACGTCGCGCTCGACACGCTCCGCGACTACATCTTCGAGGACGACGCGGCCGCGGTGA
>DAMDKH010000397.1:0-1092 GCA_032099965.1 Microbacterium sp. | reverse complement strand
GCGCCGCGGGTCTCGCCCCGGGATCGACGGTCGTGAAGATCGTCGGCACCGGTCGCGCGGTGTCGGTGGGCGCGATCATCGGCGAGCTGCGGCGCCTGCGCCGACGGGCCGGATTCGCCCTCGTCGCCCAGAGCGGCGCCGCGGGGCAGTCACCCGACCTCCGGGTCGAGTCCGAGGTGTGGACCGACCTCGACGCCCTCGTCGGCACGAGCCTCCCCGAGGGCCTCGACCGGGTTCTCCGAGCCCGTCTCGACCAGCTCGCGCGCGGCTGAGTCCCGCGCCCGTGCGAGCTTCGTAAGCTGGATCCCGATGACCATCGATATCATGCTGCCGTTCTGGGGCGACCCGTCTCTGCTGCGACGCACCGTCGAATCCGTGCGCGCGCAGGACGACGACGACTGGCGGCTCACCGTCATCGACGACGCCTACCCCGACGACACGGTCGCGGAGTACTTCGCCCGGATCGACGACCCCCGCATCCGCTACATCCGCAACGCGGAGAACGTCGGCATCATCGAGAACTTCCGTGCCAGCGTGCGGCTCGCCACGGCGGATCACCTGACGGTGCTGGGCAGCGACGACCTCCTGATGCCCGGATACGTCTCCGCCGTGCGCCGGGCCTGGGAACGTCACCCCGACGCGGCCGTCGTGCAGCCGGGGGTGCGCGTGATCGACGAGCACGGCGCTCCCGCTCTCCCCCTCGCCGACCGGGTCAAACAGCGGATGCTGCGTCCGGACACCCGCGCGCACGACGTCGAGCTCCGCGGCGAGGCCCTGGCCACCAGCCTCACGCGCGGCAACTGGCTCTACTGGCCCTCGCTCGCCTTCCGGACGGACGCCATCCGCGCGCACGAGTTCCGCGATGACCTCCCGATCGTGCTCGACCTGGCCATCCTCCTGGACATCGCCTTCGCCGGCGGCTCTCTGGTCGTGATCGACGACGAGGTCTTCGCCTACCGACGGCACGGCGCCAGCGCCTCGCAGCGCACGCTCCTCGACGGATCGCGCTTCGCCGACGATCGCCGCTTCTTCGGCGAGGTGGCGCAGCGCGCGTCCGCCCGGGGGTGGACGTCGACGGCGCGCGCCGCTCGC
>DAMDKH010000396.1:0-1746 GCA_032099965.1 Microbacterium sp. | reverse complement strand
CGCCGGCGCATCCGGGGCGGCCGGGGCGGCGGGCAGCAGCACCGGCTCCTCGACCGGCGCGGCGGCGACGAGCACCGTGAGGCTCGCGGTGACCGACCCGACGGTGGCGGTGACGAAGCGCGCCCCCTCTGCGGCGAAGGTGATCGTCGACCCGGCGACCTCGTCGTCCGCCGAGGAGGTCGCGAACACCGCCTCGGCGGTGACGTCGCCGAGCGCGTTGCCTTCGGCGTCGAATCCGGCGGCGGCGAAGCTCACCGCGTCACCGGCCACCGGCGACGGCACGGACGAGCTGAGGGTGATCGACGCGAGCGGACCGGCGAGCACGTCCACCGTCACGGTGGCGAAGGTGGTGCCGTCGGTCGCCGTGATCGTGCGCGTGCCGACCGCGCTCACGCGGATGCTCGAGCCGGACACGATGTCGTCGGCCGCCGAGCTCGAGAAGGTCAGCGACTCGGTGACGTCTCCGAGGTCGTTGCCCTCCGCGTCGGTCGCCGTCGCCGTGACGTCGACCGACGTTCCGGCGACGACCGTCGACGACGACGACTCGAGGGTGATCGCGGCGATCGAGCCCGCCGTCACGAAGAGATCCGTCGACGCGGTCAGCGTGCCGAGCGTCGCGGAGATCGTCCGCGGACCGGCCGTGCGCACGGTGATCTCCGCGCCGTTCACCTCGTCCGACTCCTCCGAGCTCGCCACCGTGCTGTCGGCGGTGACGTCGCCGAGGTCGGTGCCACCGGCATCCGTGGCCGTGACCGTGAACGCGACCGTGCCACCGGCGGTGACCGACGCCGTCGAGCCGGTGACGGCGATCGCCGTGGCGGGCCCTGCAGCCACGTCGACGCTCATGCCGTCGGCGATCAGGCCGTTGATGGCCGAGATCGTGCGGGTGCCGGCGGGACCGAAGGTGATCGTGTCGCCCGACACCGTGTCGGCGGGGTTCGAGCTGGCGAAGCGGGTCGTCGCGGTGATGTCGCCGAGATCGGTGCCGCCCGCATCGCGTCCGGATGCGGTGAACGCGACCGAGTCTCCGGCGGTCACCGACGGAGAGGCCGGTGAGACGATCAACGCCGCCAGCGGTCCGGCGGTGACGGAGATCGCCGTGGTACCGGAGACCGCCGCGTTCTGCGCGGTGATGGTGCGAGCGCCGGCGGCTCCGAAGCGGATGCTGTCGCCGGTCACCACGTCGGAGGCGACGGAGCTCGTGAACAGCGTCGACGCCGTGACGTCTCCGAGGTCGTTGCCCGCGATGTCGACGGCCCGCGCGCGGAAGGTCAGGGATCCGTCGGCGACCACGGTCGATGCCGAGGGGGTGACGTCGAGGCCGACCGCCGGGCCCGCCTCGACCGTGATCTGGATCGTGTCGGTCACGCCCTGGTTGGTCGCCGTGATGGTGCGCACCCCGGCCTTCCCGAAGCGGATCCTGTTGCCGCTCACGATGTCCGACGGGTCGGAGCTCGAGAAGGTCGTCGCCGAGGTGGCGTCCCAGGTGTCGTCGCGCACGTCTGCGCCGATGGTGGAGAAGAGCACCGAGTCACCGGCGGTCGCGTCCGACACGGGCGCGCTCACGTCGAGCACCGCTGTCTGGGACACGTAGCTGAGGGTCACCGACGCCGGGCCGGTCGCCAGGCCGGTGACCGTGCCGAGAGACGAACCACCGCCGCCACCGCCGTACGTTCCGGCACCGCCGCCGCCGTACAGGCCGCCGCCACCACCGGCCCCTCCCCCGTCGACGCTGCCGTCACCGCC
>DAMDKH010000395.1:0-1751 GCA_032099965.1 Microbacterium sp. | reverse complement strand
ACCACGGCTCCTTCCCGGGCGAACCGGGAGGTGTTCGACCGGGCGGTCGCCGAGATCGAGCAGTCGGTGCGTCGCCTGCTCGACGACCTCGTCACCACGGCGCCGCCGAAGGACCGCGGCGAGCAGGCCGCCAAGCGACAAGCGCGCTCCGCCGAGCGCTACGAGGCGATCCGGGTGTTCCAGGAGGCCAAGCGCGCCGCGCGCACCACCGCCGGAGCGTAAGGGGTCACGTGCGTCAGTCGGCGTCGGTGCGCGCCGGGCGACGGTCGGACGACTCGCGGATGCGGCGGCGGATGCGCACGGCGATGAACCACACGATCAGCAGCGCGATCGCGCCCACCGCGATGTTCGAGATCAGCCCGCTCCACTGCTCGAGCACGGGCTTGATCGCCGGGCCGAACGCGTAGCCGAGCCCGATCCAGATGCCGTTCCACACCGCCGACCCGAGGGTGGTGAAGAGCACGAAGCTCCACAGGCGCATGCGCTCGATGCCGGCGGGGATGGAGATGAACGAGCGCACCAGGGGAACGCAGCGGCCGAACAGCACCGCTCGCACGCCCCATCGGTCGAAGAACGCCTCGGCCTTGTCGAAGTCCTCGTGGTCGAGCAGGGGCACGCGGCCGATGAGACTCCGGGTGCGGTCCCGTCCGATGGCGGCGCCGACGGCGTACCAGAGCAGTGCGCCGATGAGCGCCCCGGCGGTCGACGCGAGCCAGGCGCCCCAGAAGTTCATGCGGCCCTCGTAGGCGAGGAAGCCGGCCACCGGCAGGATCGCCTCCGACGGGATCGGCGGCACGAACGTCTCGATGAACACCGCGAGCCCGACGCCGAGCTCGCCGAGGGTCTCGATGAGGCTGAGCACCCAGCCGATGAAGCCGTCGTACTCCGACGCGGAGGAGGCGGCGGTGAAGACGGCCAGGGGGAGGGGGTGGCTCATCGTGTCCTCGGGGGTGGGGGAGCGCGGTGGTCCTCCGAACCGTATCGTCCCCACCTGACACCCGCCTGCGAGTAGGCGTCGCGGGCCCGACTCTGGTACCCAGGTACCACCCGCACGGCCGAAGGTCCCTCCCGCGATGGACGCGGCGCGGGGTCGGCGTCTCTAACGTGGGGTGCACGGGGGGAGCTTCCCCACCACCGATGCGGAGGACACACATGATCGAGGCACGTGCGCTGACCAAGCGCTACGGCACGAAGACCGCCGTCGGGGGCATCGACTTCTCGGTGCAGCCCGGTCGGGTCACCGGCTTCCTCGGCCCCAACGGCGCCGGCAAGTCGACCACCATGCGCATGATCGTCGGGCTCGACCGGCCCACCAGCGGCACGGTCACCGTGAACGGCAAGCCGTACGCCGAGCACCGCGCGCCGCTGCGCGAGGTGGGGGTGCTTCTCGACGCGAAGGCCGTGCACACCGGGCGCACCGCCTACAACCACCTGCGCGCCCAGGCGGCGACGCACGGCATCGGCCGGGAGCGCGTCGACGAGGTCATCGCCCTCACCGGTCTCGAGAGCGTGGCGCGCAAGCGCGTCGGAGGGTTCTCGCTCGGCATGGGGCAGCGGCTCGGCATCGCGTCGGCGCTGCTCGGCGACCCGCAGACCCTCATCCTCGACGAGCCGGTCAACGGACTCGACCCCGAGGGCGTCACCTGGGTGCGTCAGCTCGTGCGGGCGCTCGCCGCCGAAGGGCGCACCGTGCTGCTGTCGTCGCACCTCATGAGCGAGATGGCGCAGACCGCCGACCACATCATCGTCCT
>DAMDKH010000394.1:0-1765 GCA_032099965.1 Microbacterium sp. | reverse complement strand
CCCGGTGCGGCGACCACGGCCTGCACGCCCGCGTCGAGCAGCTCGGAGCCGGGAGCCTGGGCGGTGCGGGTGACCGTGCCGTCGGCGCCGATGAGCACCTCGACACCGGTCTGCCCGGCGGGGATGCTGCGGGCTCGGTTGCCCGTGCCCCAGTGGTCGTTGTAGACGACGACGCTGTCGGCCTCGCCCGTCACCCGGTTGATGCCCGCGAGACGCAGGGAACCGGAGGGGAGGGCGACCGTGCCCTCGAGGAAGACCTCGACCACGCCGCCCAGTCCGGATTCGGTGAACCCCGCCACGTTGTTGCGCGAGGCCTCGGCCGACTTGAGCAGGCCGCCGTCGCGGCTGATCGCGGTGCCGAGCGGGGCGGAGGAGTTGTTGATGTCGAAGAAGTCGCCGTTCACACCGGCGATCGCGCCGGAGCCGTCGACGAACTCGCTGACGGTGCCGGGAGCGGTGACGGCGTCGTTGCCGATGTAGTCGACTTCGAGGTTGGAGTCGGCGAGCTGCACGCGCAGCACGTGCAGCAGCTGCCGCCCTCCGGGGCCGAAGCGCTCGAACTCCACCTGGTCGAGTCCGGGGGCGAGTTCGGTGTGCTCGACGTCGTCGACGACGTAGGCGCCGGCGCCGTCGAGGACCATGCCGTCGATGGTGGTGGGGTCGTCGTACGCGTGCGCGGTGACGGGGTGGGCGAGCGTGCCGGCGAGGGCGAGCGAGCAGGCGGCCGCGACGAGCGCGGTCAGGCGGGGGGCGCGAGCGCGCGGGGGAGCGAGGCGTGAGGGCATGGCTTTCCTGGGACGAGGGCGGGGTCGCGATCAGCGTGGTCCGGGCATGTGAACGCGGGACCGTGGGGTGGTGAACCGGGGATGACCAGTGAACAAAAGCTCTTAAGTGTTGTCGCCGACTGTAGCTTTTTTCCATCCGGAAGTGAATGGCAAAAAATTCCGGCGGCGTCAAGCCTCTGTGGCGTGGGCGGGAAGCTATCTAACTTAACGAGGTAACGCCCCGGCTCGACCAGTCGGCGCGGATCAGAGAAGGAGCCGGGCATGTCGAACGAACAGATCACCACCGCGTCCGAGGACACCGTCGAGGCGGGGCCCGCATTCGGGCAGTGGCTGCAGCTCATCAACCACGGCGAGTGACGACGTGGTGAGTGCGGACGCCGCGGCTCCGCTCTGGACCTCCGTCGCGCAGACCCGCGGCCTCGACGTCGTCAAAGCCGTCGAACGGATGCGCCTCGCCGAGGATCAGCTCGCGCGTCGACGGCAGGCATCCTGCGGGCCGACCCCGCTGCTGAGGGAGGTCACCCGCCTCATCGCCGAAGCCGATCACCGGCACGAGTCGATCACCGCCGCGCATCTCGCCGAAGAACTCGACGTCGCTGTGGCCGAGGTCGACAAGGCGCTGTCCACGCTCGAGACCGCACGCGTCGTGACCACGCAACGCAACCCGACCGGCGACTCCGCCGATCTGCTCGTGCCGCTCCGGCGGATCGACCCCGTGGAGGGGCTCGACCACACGGCGCTGGCGATGCTGGAGTACGCCGAGCGTCTCGCCCCGCAGGAGGCCGAGGTCGTCACCGCCTTCCTGGAACAGCTCGCCGACCTGCTCGCGCGCGAGTGCCACTGAGGCCGGACGCCACGAGAGCTCGGCGCCTCTCCGGCACCGGGTCGTCGCAGCCGCGGGATCAGCGCGACGTCGGCGGGAGCTTGTCGACGCCGTGGCGGGCGGGCTTGCCGGGCTCGGCAGCGGTCGCCGGCGACGC
>DAMDKH010000393.1:0-1780 GCA_032099965.1 Microbacterium sp. | reverse complement strand
ACGGGGGCGCGGACCTGCGCGCCGTGCAGGAGATCCTCGGACACGCGAGTCTCGGTACCACCCAGATCTACACGCACGTATCGGCGGAGCGTCTCACCGCGACCTACCGTCTCGCCCACCCCCGCGCCTGACCCCGCGTCACAGCGGAGCGCAGCACGGCAGGAGCACGGCGCGACGGGCGCGCCCGAACAGCAGCATCGGGTCGATGTAGGAGCCGTCCTGGCGCGCTCCGAGATGCAGGGCGCCGGGGACCACGTGGCCGCCGCTCGACACAGTGCCGATGGGTTCGCCGGCCCGGACGGCGTCGCCCGGACGCAGCTCGGAGGCGAGGGGCTCGAAGGTGGTGACGATGCCACCGGCATGGGCGATCGTGAGCAGCGGGCGGTCGACCACGACGCCGCGGAACGCCACGACGCCGTCGGCCGGAGCGACGACGACGGCGGAGGCGACGGCTCCGATGTCGATGCCGCGATGCCCGGCGGCGAAGGCGTGAGCCGGGGCGATGAACGGGGAGAGCACACGAGGAGGCCCGTCGACGGGCCACACCCAGACGGGGGATTCGGGCGGGGGAGGAGGGGCGCCGCTCGCCGCGGCAGGGGACCCCAGGCCGAGCGCCAGGACGAGGGTGCAGACGACGAGGCGGAGCCGGGAGACGGAGGCGGGCGGTCGGGGCATGGGCCGATTCTCCGCGGGGGAGGGATCGGCGGCATGCGTCGCCGTGCCGTTCCGCCGGGGAAGCGGAAACCTCGGCGTCGTCGCCTCGTGGGCAGACGGAGTGGGGAGCAGTGATCCTGTATGCTTGTCGAGCACCTCGAATCCGGGGTGACTACGCGTGCCCACAGCGACTCCGGTCGTGGCATCACTCCCACAGGTCCTCCTCACAGGGGCGGGAGTGCGCCGGGCACCAGGAAGTCCGATCGAACGATCGGCGACAACCTCAACGGCGCTCGGCGCCAGAACAAGGAGACGACCATGGCTGTGGTCACCATCCGCCAGCTGCTCGACAGCGGCGTGCACTTCGGACACCAGACGCGTCGGTGGAACCCGAAGGTGAAGCGCTTCATCCTCACGGAGCGCAGCGGCATCCACATCATCGACCTCCAGCAGTCGCTCGGCTACATCGACAAGGCCTACGACTTCGTCAAGGAGACCGTCGCGCACGGCGGCACCATCCTCTTCGTCGGCACGAAGAAGCAGGCGCAGGAGATCCTCGCCGAGCAGGCCACCCGCGTCGGCCAGCCCTTCGTCAACCAGCGCTGGCTCGGCGGTCTGCTCACCAACTTCTCCACGATCTCCAAGCGCCTCGCGCGCATGAAGGAGCTCGAGGAGCTCGACTACGAGACCCCGGCGAACAGCGGCTTCACCAAGAAGGAGCTCCTGCTCAAGAAGCGCGAGCTCGACAAGCTGCACAAGTCGCTCGGCGGTATCCGCAACCTCACGAAGACGCCGTCGGCCCTGTGGGTCGTCGACGCCAAGCGCGAGCACCTCGCGATCGACGAGGCGAAGAAGCTGGGCATCCCCGTCATCGGCATCCTCGACACGAACGCCGACCCCGACGACTTCCAGTACCCGATCCCCGGCAACGACGACGCGATCCGCTCCGTCTCGCTGCTGACGCGCATCATCGCCGACGCGGCGGCCGAGGGCCTGCAGCAGAAGCACAACCCCGAGACCGGCGACGCCGAGCCGCTCGCCGACTGGGAGCGCGAGCTCCTCGAGGCGCCGGCCGGCGAGTCGACCGAGGCCCCCGCGGCCGAGGAGACGACGGCCCCCGAGGCTC
>DAMDKH010000392.1:345-1794 GCA_032099965.1 Microbacterium sp. | reverse complement strand
GGCTGGCTGTTCAACACGCTCGTCTACTCGCTCGTGTCGGTGGTCGCCGTGCTCTTCCTCTCGGCCCTGGCGGGATACGCCTTCGCCAAGAAGCGCTTCCGGGGCAAGGAGGTCATGTTCTGGTCGTTCCTGGCCATGGTCATGGTGCCGTTCCACGTGACCCTCATCCCCACGTTCATCCTCATGGCCAACCTGGGCGGGATCGACACCTACTGGGGCCTCATCCTGCCCACGCTCGCCAACGCCCAGGCCGTCTTCCTCATGCGCCAGTTCATCCAGGGGCTCCCCGACGAGCTGTTCGAGGCCGCGCGGATCGACGGGGCCGGCGAGTTCCGCATCTTCCTGCGCATCGTGCTGCCGCTGTGCAAGCCGATCCTCGCGACCCTCGGCATCTTCGTCTTCCTGTGGCACTGGAACGACTTCCTCTGGCCGCTCATCATCGCCAAATCCAACTCGATGTTCACGCTCACCGTGGGCATCTCGTCGCTCCAGCAGCAGGACGTGCCGCTGAGCACCATGCTCGCCGGGTCCGTCGTGGCGTTGCTCCCCATCTTCCTCGCGTACCTCATCGCTCAGCGGTACGTGCAGGAGGGAGTGACGGGCACGGGGATCAAGGGTTGAGACAGAAGGGAACGCACGACATGACTCCGCACCGCTTCACCTCCGAGGCCGACCTCGAAGAGGTGCTCGCCACTCCGAGCGACGCCCTCGTCGCCGACCTCGCCGCGGGGTCGGGCGATCTCGTGATCCTCGGCGCCGGCGGCAAGATGGGGCCCACGCTCGCCATGCTCGCCCGCCGCGGACTCGACGCCGCAGGGCGCGGAGACGACGTCGTGCACGCCGTCTCGCGGTTCGGCGACGCCGCCATCCGCGCACGCCTCGAAGCCGCCGGCGTGCGGGTCGTGCCGTTCGACCTCATCGAGAACGACGACCTGTCCGACCTGCCGGATGCCCCGAACGTCGTGTTCATGGTGGGCGCGAAGTTCGGCGCGGCGACCAACGCGTCGTGGGCATGGGAGGTCAACGCCGCGCTGCCCGACCGGGTCGCCCGACGCTACCGCGACAGCGCGATCTCGGTGCTCTCGACGGGGAACGTCTACCCGTTCGTGCCCGCGACGTCGGGAGGTGCGCCGGAGGAGCTCGCCCCGGCGCCCATCGGCGAGTACGCCCAGTCGTGCCTCGGCCGGGAGCGGGTGTTCGAGTTCGGGGCGCAGGAGCGCGGCACGAAGGTCGCGATCATCCGCCTCAACTACGCGATCGATCTGCGCTACGGCGTGCTGGCCGACATCGGCAGCGCCGTGCACGCGGGAGAGCCGGTGTCGGTGGCCACGGCGAACGTCAACGTCATCTGGCAGGGGTACGCCAACGAGGTCGTGCTGCGCAGCCTGAGCCACGCCTCGACCGACCCGTTCACGATCAACCTCACCGGCCCCGAACTGCTCAGCGTCG
>DAMDKH010000392.1:0-335 GCA_032099965.1 Microbacterium sp. | reverse complement strand
CCCGCCGGTTCGGCGCCCTGTTCGACCGCGAGGTCACCCTCGTCGACGAGCCGCAACCCACGGCCCTCCTCAGCGACGCCCGTCGCTGCATGGCCCTGTTCGGGTACCCGGCGCTCTCGGCCGAGACGCTCATCGAACGCCAGGCCGCCTGGATCGAGGCCGGCCTGCCGATGATCGCCAAGCCCACCAAGTGGGCCGTGCGGGACGGGAAGTTCTGATGCCCGCATCCGACGCGCGCACCGCCACCGTGCCGTCGCTCCGCCCCGAGGCCGCGGCGACGTTGGCCCGTGGCGCCGTGATCCCCGCGCATCCGCTCGCCCTGACCGCCGAGCGGC
>DAMDKH010000391.1:0-1795 GCA_032099965.1 Microbacterium sp. | reverse complement strand
CGCCGCAGCCGCGGGTAGGGTGTCGGCATGGAGGACGAGGTTCGACTGCGCGCGCTGCTCCGGGCGATGAAGACGCAGGCGGAGGCGCGGGTGCGGGCCACGGCGGATGTGCTCGCCGAGCTCACCCACGACCGCGAGGGCTCGAACGACGACGACGAGCACGACCCCGAGGGCGTCACGCTGTCGTCGGAATGGTCGCGCCTCACGGGTCTCGCCGAGGCCGCGGCATCCGAACTGCAGCAGGTCGACGACGCGCTCGCCCGCATGGACGCCGGCACCTACGGCATCTGCCTGAACTGCGGACGCCCCATCCCCGCCGCGCGCCTCGAGATCCGCCCGTTCGCCGAGCACTGCGTCGCCTGCGCCACCCTCCTCGGCCGCTGATCCGCTCGCGACGGCGGGCTCCGACGATCAGGCGGCGGGGCGGAGCGAGGCCAGGCGGATGCCCTGCCACAGACGAGAGAGGCGCTCGACCATGTCGACGGACGAGTCGAGCAGCCACTGCATCTGCAGACCGTCGGAGACGGCGATGATGATGTCGACGGCGATCGGCACGTCGAGGGTGGGGCCGAGCTCTCCCGCCTGCTGCGCCCGCACGAGGATGTCGGTCAGCAGCTGCCGCGCGCCGGCGTAGTGCTCGACGAAGTACTCGTTCGCGGGGTGCCCGGGGATGGTGGCCTCGGCGGAGAACTCGACGAACAGGCGCACGAGCCCCGGCACAGAGACGTTGTGCGCGATGACCGCCAGCCAGCCGTCGAACGTCTGGTCGGGGGCGAGGAACCGGTCGAGGTCGCGGTCGTCCTTGGCCCGCAGCACCTCCATGTACAGCTCCTCACGCGAGGAGAAGTAGTGCATGAGTCCCGGCTGGGTGAGGCCGACCCGCTCGGCGATCTCGCGGTTCGACGCCTTGCGGTACCCCACCTCGGCGACCACGTCGAGCGCGACCTGCAGGATCTCCTCCCGTTTCGCGATCCCCTTCGCGTATCTCCCCCGAGCTGTCATGGCCACAGTCTAGATTCCGGAGGCCCAGAACCCGACGGGTATGTGCGGATCGTGTCATCGGCCCGGGTGACGCACCCGCTCGACCTCGGCGAGCACGGCGACCGCCGCCCGCATCTCGGCGGCGGGCACCGGGGCGACCCCGGTGGCGAGCATGTCGGCGAAGGCCCGCAGCCCCGGACGCACGTAGTCCGCGCCGACGACGATCTCCCGGTCGACGCCGCCCTCCGCGCCCGAGACCGACACCCGGTACGGCACGTCGTCGCGGGGCCGCACGATGTCGAGGGTCACCGACACGGCGCCGACGCGGTAGCGCGCCGCGAACCCGTGATCGCGGTCGACGACCTCCACCCCCTCCGGTGCTCCGGGAACGAGACGTTGGGCGATGTCGGCGAGGTGGATGCCCGTGAAGAAGAGCCCGCCGTACGGACTCCCCTCATCGGCCGGACCCGAGACCGTGACGGAGCGCAGCGGGCCGAGCGACGGGAGCGCCGCGGCCACGGCGACGGTGTCCGGGGCCCAGCGCAGCGTCGACGACGAGGTGAGGAGTGCCCCTCCGGCCTCGGCGGCGGCGAGGATCGCGTCGGCGTCGTCGACCGTCGTCGCGAGCGGCTTGTCGACCCAGACCGGAATGCCCGCCCGGAGGAACGGCACGGCGAGAGCGCGGTGCGTGGCCCCGTCGCGGGTGGCGACGATGAGCGCATCCACCTCGCCGTGGAGCTCGCGGACGTCGTCGACGACGCGCTCGACGCGCCCCCCGGCGGCGAGGGCCCGCGTGCGCTCCGGCTCACCCGCC
>DAMDKH010000390.1:0-1803 GCA_032099965.1 Microbacterium sp. | reverse complement strand
CGCGGCCGACGCCGGCCTCGCCCCCGGTCTGGGCGAGGCCCGACGCACCGGGCACGCCTGCGGCATGGACATGGCGTCGACCACGCCGCCGAAGTTCCGTGTGACGAGCGTCTGCAGCCCGGGGCGGGTGACCTTCACGGTGGTCGGCACGGGCGCGAACGGCGGCCGGGCCAAGACCGAGGCCGCCTTCGCGTACTCCACCGGAACCGCCGGCACCGGCGCCGACATGATCTTCTTCGGCGACACGACGTTCACCAAGGAGGTCATCGCGCATCCGCTCGACGACTCGCTGCTGAGCATCGTGATCCCTTCGGGCGCCTTCACCTGCATGTCGACGATCCCGGCGAACCTCGTGCTCGCGGGCGACCTGAACACGCGCGGGAACTGCGACATCAAGGGCTCGGTCGTGACGGGAAGCGCCGCCACCATGTCGGTCGACACCGACCGGGTCGGCGGCACCCTGACGCTCGCCGGGGCGGGGTCGAACATCATCCGCGGCTCGGTGGGGGCGGCGATCAACGCGCGCGGTCCGATCGAGTTCGGCTGGAACGGCCGCACCGTCGGCGGGAACGTCTCCTCGGGCGGCAACGTGTCGCTCGGCAGCGCCAAGCTCGCGGGGTCGCTGACCCTGCCCGCGTCCGCGACCCTGAAGATGGAAAGCGGGTCGGTGTCCGGGGGCATCGCGCGTCCGACGAGCGTCACCCCGCCGACGGCCCCCACGTTCGCCAAGTGGTTCGACTACAAGTACAAGCTCCCCGACTGGCAGCCGTACGAGGGGGGCACCTTCACCGCGCGCACCCTCACCGCGACCGGCTCGGGGGCCAACACGTGCGCGAACTTCAACAGCTACCCCGCCGCGGGCTGGCCGTCGCTGGGCGCGGCGACCACCCCGACCGTGCTCGACGCCCGGGCGTGCGCGAGCCTGAGCTCGAACAGCGGCACCTCGCCCGTGGTCGAGCTGAAGAGCGACCTCGTGCTGCTCGCGAAGAGCTACGACCTCACCAAGCTGACCTTCACCGCCGCACCGGGCGTGACGACGCCGCCGCGCGTGTGGTTCATCGTCGAGGACACCGTCGACGACGACGCCGTCACCTGCGCGGGCGGGGCGGGCGACATCAAGATCAACGGCACCGTGATGTCGACCGCGATCACGGCGATGGCGTACACGCCCTGCACGATCGACATCGCCGGCATGAGCATGGACACCTGGAAGGGCTCGTTCTACGGCGGCAAGTTCAACTACGGCGGCGGCATCCAGTTCTACGGATCGCCCATCGCCCTGCCCGGGATGCCGTCGTCACCCAGCTCCACCATCCCCTCCGCGCCCAGCGGCGGCTCGGTCGGCGCGCTCATCTCGCAGCGGGACGTGCCGTGACGCCGGTACTCGTCGCCTTCGCCGGACTGCTCGGCCTCGTGATCGGCTCGTTCCTCAACGTGGTGGTCGCGCGGGTGCCCGTCGGCGCCTCGCTGCTCCCCGACAGTCGGTGTCCGCGCTGCGAGGCCCCGATCCGACCCTGGCAGAACGTGCCTGTGGTGTCGTGGATCGCCCTCCGGGGGCGGTGCGCGGCGTGCCGTGAGCCGATCTCGCGCCGCTATCCCCTCGTCGAGCTCGGCACGGGCATCGTGTTCGCGGGCGTGGCGACCTGGGTGCTGCTCGTGCTACGCCCGCCGGGCGTCGTCACCGGCATCCTGCTCTTCGTCGCCTACGCCTGGTTCGCGGCGGCCGGCATCGCCCTGACCGCGATCGACCTCGAGACGCGGCGCCTGCCCGACGCCGTGGTGCTGCCGTCGCTCGCGGCGATC
>DAMDKH010000389.1:0-1804 GCA_032099965.1 Microbacterium sp. | reverse complement strand
GATCGCCGGCAGCATCGCGGGCGGGGCCTTCGTCGCGAGCACGCTGCGGCACCGCCGCGGCGAGACGCGCCCCATGCCGCGGTGGCAGAAGGTGGTGACGGACATCTCGTCGATCGCCCTCACGATCGCCTTCGTGGGGGTCACGGGCATGGGCGTGCTGCTCGGGATGCAGGTGCTCTCGATCGGTCTGCAGGGGCTCGAGCTCACCACCGTCGGCGGCGCGCTCGTCACCGGATTCGCCGCGGCCGTGGGCGGGCGGTTCGCCTTCGCGGCGGGCATCAGCCTGCGCACCGCGGATCTGTCGAGCATCCTGTTCGGCTATCTGGTGATCGGCACGCTGTTCGCGATGGTGACCGCGGCCGACCCGCGCTGGTGGGAGCAGAACTTCTCGCAGCTGGGCATGGGCGACGACGCGTGGGCGTTCAACGGCACGCTCATCGTCGCCGGCGTGCTCGTGGGAACCGTCGGCGCCTACATCGGGCGCGACCTGCACCGCGTGCTCGGCGACCCCGCGCTCGGGCGCATCGCCGCGACTTCCGGACTGTGGATCGTCACCGGGTTCGGACTCGCCGGCGTCGGGCTGCTTCCGCTGCACCGCTTTCCCGAGGCGCACAACACCGTGGCCCCCGTGACGCTGCTCCTCTTCGCCGCGTCGATGACCATGACGGCGATCATCGTGCCGGGGGCCCCGCGCGCGCTCACCATCACCACGGTGGGCGTCGGCGCCCTCGTGACGACGGCCTTCGTGCTGTTCGCGGTGTTCGGCCTCATCACCATGACCGCTCTCGAGGCGATGGCGGTCGGGCTCGGGCTTCTCTGGATGACGACGCTCGTGCGTGTGCTGGCGATCCTCTCGCCGGACGTGCCGCGCGCTTCGAACCGCGCGCACCTCCTGCACGCCTGAGCCGGGGTGCGCCGAGGATCGGCCCTCAGCGGGTCGCTGTCAACCCCGTCGCCAGGATCGCCGCGCCGGGAGTGAATGGAGATCCGACCTACAAGGAGGAGAACCTCATGGCGCAGATCATCGAGACCATCGACGTGGACGTCCCCGTCAACACGGCCTACAACCAGTGGACGCAGTTCGAGAGCTTCCCGCAGTTCCTGTCGGAGGTCGAGTCGATCACGCAGATCGACGACACCCACAACCGCTGGAAGGTGAAGGTCGGTGGAGTCGAGCGCGAGTTCGACGCCGAGATCACCGAGCAGCACCCCGACGAGCGCGTCGCCTGGAACAGCATCGGCGGCGACACCGAGCACGCCGGCGTCGTGACCTTCCACAAGCTGTCCGACATCCAGACGCGCGTGACGGTGCAGATCGACTGGGAGCCCGAGGGCTTCGTCGAGAAGGTCGGCTCCCTCGTGGGCGCGGGCTCGCACGCCGTCAAGAAGGACCTCGAGAACTTCAAGGAGTTCATCGAGAGCCGCGGTGCCGAGACCGGCGCCTGGCGCGGCGACGTCGAGGCCTGACCCCGGCGGTCGTCCCCCTGCACGTTCGGATCACCCCCTCACGCACGGTGCGTGAGGGGGTGATCCGCGTCTAGGGAACGGCGACGGGGAAGATAGGGAATCCGGCCGATGCCGGGGGTGCACCTCAGGGCGTTGTGTAGGGCGTACGGACAGAGGAGATGTCATGTACGAGAGCCTTCACGCCACCCGGGTCGTCGCGCAGTTCGAGCAGGAGGAACTGGCGCGCGCGGTCGAGCTTCGGCGCTTCCAGCGCGCGCACGCCGACCGCATCGTGCCGGCGAGGCCCGGCGGCCTGCGGCGGATGCTGCGCACGCTGATGCGGATCGGGCGCTCCGGC
>DAMDKH010000388.1:0-1805 GCA_032099965.1 Microbacterium sp. | reverse complement strand
CCCGCCCTAACTCAGGACCGCCGACGTCCGCCGTCCCGTGAGAGCCCCGTTCTCGCTCCGGCTCCGGGCCGTCACCGAGGATTTGTCGTGAGTTCGTGCAACGCGCACCGGGGCGAATGCCGCAACGACGTCGGCGATCGCCCGCTGCACGTCGCCCGGGCGGGACAGGATGTCGGCGGCGAGCGGACGGATGGTCACGAAGCCGGCGGCCGCGGCGGCGAGATCGCGTCGCCGGTCGTCCTGCTGCTTCGCCCATCCCTCGTGGAATGCGCGACTGTCGCACTCGATGATGAGCCACCCGTCGACGACGAAGTCGACGCGCCCGACCCCCGAGATCTGCACCTGGGTCTGGAAGGCGAGACCCAGCGCGCGCAGCATGAGCCGCACGAAGGACTCCGGGCCGGACTCCGCCGACGCATCGACGAGATCGAGGAGTACGGCGAACCGCCTCGGGAACTCGGCGAGGAGGGAGGCGAGCCGATCGTGTGTCAGCAGACGGTGGTGGAGCAGGCTGTCGAGCGTCGCCACCATCGCGCGCGGTGCCTGGCAGCGCACGGCGTCGCGGATCGCCTCGTCGACGGTGGCGGCATGCCTGTGCTCTCCGGCGGGACGACGCGTCCAGTGGACGCGACAGCCCTGCGCGACGCCGCGGTGGTAGCGGGAGCTCGACCGTCCGAGCTGCACATGCACTCGGTCCGACGCGAGCACGAAGACGCCGAGCATCCCCAGCAGGGTGAGGCAGGTCAGGCGTCCGCCGAGACGCGCTGCCGCGACGAGAGCGGTGTCGGGGTCGGCGCGTGTGTAGCGGTCTCGGCGGATGCGCACGAGCAGTCCCGCGCGCAGGGCACGGTCGATGTCCCCTCGCGAGAGACCCTGTCGCCGCAGATCGCTCCGCGTGAAGAGGGGAGGAGTGAAGACGGTTTCGGCGCGTTCGCGCAGGTTCGGCTGCATCCCGCGAGCATCCTGCGATGCAGGGTCCCGGCGGCGGGAGGGGCCGCGTTTGTGGACGATCTAGCCCCCGACGGATGGGTGGGCAGGGAGAGTGTCGGAGCCGCCGCGCGGACTCAACTCAGGACAGAACGCTGCACTCGCGGCATGCGGGGTGGCCAGACGGCGGTCTCGCGCGTTCGGTCCTGACTTGTGGCCGGTTCGGCTTGGGGTCCGAGACCGCGACCGCGTCAGAGCATGCCCTGGTTGTTCACGCCCGGAGGCACGGTGTCGAGTGCCACGCGGAGGGAAGGATCGGCCGTCGGCCCCTCATCGACGGAGCGCCGCGGCCGGCGTCGCCCCGCGGCCACCAACATGACGATGGAGACGAGCGCAGCGAGCCCGTAGAGGGAGAACATCGCATCCATGCCGGAATGCTAGAGCCGCGGAAGCCGGTTCTCCACCCCTCCGTCGTGCGAACCGGAAGGGTTCCGCCGCCGCGGCGTTCTCGTGACGTGCCACAACTCAGGACCGAGGGGGTTCGGCGAGGGCTGAGCTGCCTCAGAGCAATGTTTCTGGCGCGCGCGTCCCGAGTTGTAGCAGGGGCCGGGCAGGGGCATGGGGTGAGGGCCGAGCGGGGGCCCGGCGGGAACACGGGGTGAGGACCGGGGGTGGGCGTCGGGCTCACGGCGGGTCGAGCGGGACTCGGCTCTGCCTCAACTCAGGACCGGACGGTCGGAAACGGCCGTATCAGCGCGGAATCGGCCCCATCCGGCCCGTTCGTCCTGAGTTGTGGCAGGGCAGCACGGTGCGAGCGTGCGGGCGAGGGGTCGCGGGGCGCGGCGGCAGGAGACCCGGAGCATACGGACTGGGGCGGG
>DAMDKH010000387.1:0-1812 GCA_032099965.1 Microbacterium sp. | reverse complement strand
TGATGAGCCCGGCCGGGCCGACCGACCGGGGCAGCGCCCAGACCGGTGCCACCTCGAGCCCGTCTCCGCCGTCTTCGTGGCCGACCGCCGCCGAGTGCAGGATCGCCTCCTCGGGCAGCGTGACGGTGTGGGTGAGTCCCAGGGGCGTGAAGAGCAGGTCGCGCATCGCCTCGTCCCAGACCAGACCGGTGACCTGCTCGATGATGCGGCCGAGCAGCACGAAGCCGGAGTTGCAGTACGACCAGGTCGCGCCCAGCGGATGATTCTGGCCCACCTCCGACAGCAGGTCGACGTACGCCGCGATGCAGTCGTCGCCCCGCCCGGTGTCGGTGAACACGTCGCCGTCGATGCCGCTGGTGTGGGTGAGCAGGTGACGCACCGTCACGCCGTCGGTGAGGGTGTCGTTGATGAGTCGCAGATCGGGGAGCACGTCCTTCGCCCGGGTGTCGAGCGTGAGACGTCCCTGCTCGACCAGGCGCAGGATGACGGTGGCCGTCCACACCTTCGAGATCGAGCCGATCTGGAACAGGGAGTCGGGCAGCACCCGGGCGGATTCGGCGGGGAGACGCGTGTTGAGCGTGCCGGTGGCGAGGGTCACGACGTCGTCTCGTCCGTCGGGGTCGTAGCGGAGGATGCCGAGCTGCGCCCCCGGGACGCCGTGGCGCTTCGCCAGCACGTCGAGGCGGTGCTGCCAGTGCGCGGCGTCGATCGCGGCGGGGCGGGGGCCGCGGGTGCTCCCCGCGAAGCGCTCCACCCAGTCGACGACGCGTCGGGCGTAGTCGACCCGGTGGCTCGGCGTCCCCAGGAGCGGGAAGATGTGGCTGCCGCCGGGGTACAGCACGAGACTCGTCGGCACCCCACGCTCGCGCAGGGCGTAGTGCCACTGCTGCGCCTGGTGCACGGGGCAGCGGAGGTCCTTCTCGCCGTGGAGCACGAGCGTGGGCGTGTGCACGCGGTCGACGTGGGTGTACGGCGACATCTCGGCGAGACGCGCGCGCTGCGCGGAGTCCCAGGGCATGATGCCGATCTCGTAGAGGTTCAACAGGTGGGCGTCGTCGCTGGTGCCGCCCATGCTCACCATGTCGGCGACGATCCCGCCGGCGACCGCGGCCGCGAACCGGTCGTCGTGCCCGGTGAGGTAGGCGGTCATGTAGCCGCCGTAGCTGTAGCCCGTGACGGCGAGGCGGGCGGCATCCGCCAGCCCCTCGGCGACGAGTTCGTCGACGGGTTCGAGGAAGTCCTTGGCGTCGGCGACGCCCCACGCGCCGTTCACGCCCTTCCAGAACTCCTCGCCGTAGCCGTCGCTCCCCCGCGGGTTGATCATCACGATCGTCCATCCCCGAGCGGCGAGTTCCTGGTGGAACACGTGCATCTCGTCGACCGCGCCGTTCCACGCGTTGTGGGGCCCGCCGTGCACGTCGACGAGCAGGGGCGTCGCCCCCGTGATCGCCGGATCCCGCACGATCCACGCCTGCACGGTCGTGCCGTCGCTGATCGAGAACTCGCGGCTCTGCCGCACGAAGAGCTCCGCGCCGTGCGGAGCGGCGCCGTGCGCGGTGAGCACCGTCGTCTCGCCGGAGGCCGGGTCGAGACGCACGATCTCGCCGAACGACGTCGGCGTCGACAGGGCGATCACGGCGGCGTCGCCCGAGACCGACAGACCGCTGACCACCTCGTCGGTGCCGCCGGCGACGTGCCGCGCTTCCCCGCCCGTCAGCGGCACGCCGTACAGGTGGGTGGCACCGCGGTCGCGGATGGCGAAGAGCACCTCTCCGGATGCCGTCACCTGCGGCAGCGCGCCCGGGTACGCCG
>DAMDKH010000386.1:0-1830 GCA_032099965.1 Microbacterium sp. | reverse complement strand
CCGCCGCACGGTCGTCATGAACCGGGGTGCGGTCGTCGCCGACGGGGCGACCGCGCACCTGCGCGCCTCCCTCGGCGGACGCACCGTGTCGGCCACCCTGCCCGGCGGTCGGCGCGAGGTGACCGCCCTCCTCGCCGAGCTCGAGGACGACGCGGCGGTCGCCGACGCGCACGGCGATGCCGACCGGCTCACCGTGCGCACCTCCGCATCCGACCTGCTCGCCGCTCGTCTGCTCTCCCTCGGCGCCACCGACCTCGAGATCACGGCACCGACCCTCGAATCCGCTTTCACCTCGCTCACGGAGGCCCCCGCATGACCACCCTCGTCGCCCCCGCGTTGTACCGCACCGAGCTGCTGCGACAGGTGCGCAACCCCTACACGCTCGCGTTCACCCTCGGGATGCCGGTGGCCATGTACCTGCTCTTCGGGGCGAGCATGGCCTATGCGTCGCAGAGCGTCGGCGAGGCCAACGTCTCGTTCTACGTGATGGTGTCGATGGGGGCCTACGGAACCGCGACCGCCATGAGCTCGCTCTGCTCGCTCGCCGCATCCGAGGTGGGGCAGGGATGGGGGAGGCAACTGGCGCTCACCCCCCTCACGACCCTCGGGTACGCGCTCACGAAGGTGCTCGCCGCGGTCTCGTTCGCCGCGCTCGCCGTGCTGTTCGTGTACGCCGCGGGGCTGGCCACGGGCGCCGAGGCATCCGACCCCTGGCGCTGGGCGGCTGCGGCTGCGATCACCCTCGGGCTCGGCCTCGTCTACGGGCTGTTCGGGCTCGGCGTCGGCCTGGCCTTCAACTCGGACTCCGCCGCGGCGCTCGCGTCGATCTCGATCACGTTCTTCGGCTTCTTCGGCAACGTCTTCATCCCGCTCGACGGGACGATGCTCGACATCGCGGCGTGGACGCCGATGTACGGCTACGTCGCCCTCGTCCGCTGGCCGGCGACCGACGGGGTCCTCGTCGCCGGAGGCAGCGACCCGCTCTGGGCCGTGCTGCTGAACGTGGTGGTCTGGGCCGCGCTGTTCGCCGGGCTGGTGCGCCTCGGCGTGCGGCGATCGCGACGCCGTCGCTAGGGTGAGACGATGACCGACATGGCCGAGCGCACGGCGCCGCCGCCGGGGCCGTGGCAGCGCTGGGGCTGGCTGATGGCCGTGGTGTGGATGGTCTTCCTCGTGTACCCCGTGCTCGCACTCCTCGAATCGCGGGCGGCCGTCGGATGGATCGTCGTGGGCTGGGTCGCGCTCATCGCGTTCGCGGCGGTGTACGTCGTCGGCTTCGTCGCCGGGATGCGCGCCGACTGGGGGGCACCGAGCCGGTTCGTGCGCACGCTCTTCTGGGTGCAGATCGTCTGCGCGGTCGCGACGATCCCGTCGATCGACACCCGGGCGCTGAGCTTCCTCCCGTACCTCATGTCGTATGCGAGCTACGGTCTCCGGGGCATCTGGCATTGGGCCACGACCATCGGCGGCATCCTCACCGCGGTGGGGGTGATCGTCGTGACCGGACGGTTCGTCGAGCACATCCAGATCCTCATGATCGTGCTGCTGATCGCCGTGGTGAACACGGTCAACTCCTGGCTCATCGGCCGGTCGGTCGATGCGGAGCGGGTGCGGGTGCAGTTGGCGACCAGCGAGGAGCGCACCTCCATCGCGCGCGACGTGCACGACCTGCTCGGGCACACCCTCACCGCGGTGAAGCTCAAGGCGGAGCTGGCGGAGCGGCTGATCGACCGTGACCCGGAGCGCGCCAGGGCCGAACTGTCCGAGATCGTGCACCTCACCGGCGAGGCCATCCGCGGCGTGCGCAGCACCGTGACCGGCCTGCGCGGG
>DAMDKH010000385.1:0-1852 GCA_032099965.1 Microbacterium sp. | reverse complement strand
GGCGGTGCTGCACCACATGCAGCGGACCGCCGTGCAGGGGTCGCCCGAGATGCTGACGGCGCTGACCGGCGTCTGGCACACCGGTGCGGCCGCCCGCAGCGACGGCCCGCATCCGTTCCGCCGGTCGCTCGCCGAGCTGCGCATCGGGGACCAGGTGGTGTCCGCGACGCGCGCGGTGACGCTCGACGACATCGAGACGTTCGCGCACTTCACCGGCGACACCTTCTACGCGCACATGGACGAGACGGCCGCGGCGGCCAACCCGTTCTTCCCGGGTCGCGTCGCACACGGCTACCTGCTCGTGTCCTGGGCCGCCGGACTGTTCGTCGACCCGGAGCCCGGCCCGGTGCTCGCCAACTACGGCCTCGAGGACCTGCGGTTCGTGACACCGGTCTCGCCGGGAGACGAGATCCGGGTGGTGCTCACCGCCAAGCGGATCACCCCGCGAGAGACCGACGAGTACGGCGAGGTGCGGTGGGATGCGGTCATCCTCAACCAGCACGACGAGATCGTGGCGACGTACGACGTGCTCACCCTCGTGAGCAAGACCACCGCACCCGCCCCCGTCGCCGTGTGAGGGGGCGGGCGTGACGCGTCAGCCCCGGACCGCCGCGTACCCGTAATCCTTGCGCAGCCTGCCATCTTCGGCCGTGATGCCGACGATCGTCGATTCCGGATCGGTCGCCGCGCCATCGGTGTGGAAGAGCAGCACACCGCCCTGACGCGTCGGCACCTCGTAGAAGTCGAGGCCCGCGGAGATCACGTGCACCGACGTGCCGCCGGGGAACGCCGTCGTCGCCGCCGACACCGGATCGCCGATCCCGACACCGCCGGCGCGCGGCAGGACGGAGCCGTCCTGGGCCGCGCCGCCGTAGAGGCTCATATCGCCGGCACGGATGCTGGCGACTCGGCGACCGTCGTCCTCGCGGACCACCGTGAGACTCGCCCCGTCGTCACTCCGGAGCCGGCGCTCGGCGTCTCCGACACCGTCCTCGACCTGCGCGCCGGGTACGGCTGCCAGCACGTCGTCGAAGTCGTCGCCCAGGTGCAGCGGCCCCACCCCGGCGAACCCGATCTCCCACGACGACCAGGGTGCGGTGGCATCGGCCTCAGCCGCCTCTGCGGGAGGCGCCGGCGGGTCGACGGTGAGCGCGGCGACGAGCTCGTCGCGTGCCTCTGCCGCGGCGTCGCTCAGCAGCCTGGCCGCCGCGGCGGCGTCGAGGGCGGGCTCGCCCGAGAACGGCTGGTGGAACTCGACCACGACATTGCCCACCGCGGCGAATCCCAGATACGACGAGGAGGTCGGATGCTGAAGCACACCTGCGAGGGATCGCACGCCGGCCCCGTCGTCGAGGGAGACGGTGTCGAAGATCGCGGGCTCACCGTCGATGGTGAACGTGCGGCACGCCTCGGCCGCGGCGACGTAGTCGTCCATCCGGCCCTGGGCGCGCGCGTCGTCCGCGAACTGCACCGCGATGAGGTGTCCGTCGCGATCGGAGCCGTCGGCGCCGTCCCACGTCATCGAGCGCGCCCCGATCGAGCCGAGGGAGAGCTCGAGGAACGTCGTGATGCACACGCTCGGAGCGAATTCGGCGCCGAACCCGTCCGACACCTGCTGGAGCGTGGGCGTGAGGGCGGAGATGTTCGCGGCACCCGGGATGATCGCGGCGATGTCGTCGGCGGAGGGCGCGACGGCGTCGAGCTCGTCACCGGTGAAGAGCAGAGGGCCGGCATACGGCTCCGGCGACGGCGTCGACGCCGGTTCCTCGGAGGCCGCCGGCGACGGCGTCGGTGCGGCGGAGGGCGCGCACGTCGACAGGCCGACCGCACCCGCGATCAGGGCGGCACCGAA
>DAMDKH010000384.1:0-1869 GCA_032099965.1 Microbacterium sp. | reverse complement strand
GCGCGAGCGCGAGCGTGGCGGCGTAGGCGGCGTCGCCGTCCGGCGTCTCGGGGCGTGGCACCTCGCGCCTCTCGAGCACGTCGCCGTCGAGGCTGAGCACCGCCCCGACGAAGGCGTGCGGACCCGACAGGTCGAGACCGATGATCTGATGCCCGGCGCGGTCGATGTCGATGAGGATCGGCGGCTTCCCCGGCCCGGCGGTCTCGCGCACCCCGATCTCGATCACGATGCCGTCGGCGATGAACTCGGCGACGAGGTCGGAGATCGTGACCCGGGTGAGACCCGTCTCGCGGGAGAGGTCGGCACGCGACATCGCGCCGGAGTGGTAGAGCGTCTGCAGCACGAGAGCGCGGTTGTGACCGCGGGCGTGCTCCGGGAGCACCTTCGAGCGCGAGCGCAGGTGCCGCCCCGGACCGAACGCGTGCGAGCTCGCATCGACGTACGGAGACGTCGATGCGGAGCGCGATTCATCCGACACGGACATGTTTGTTAGTGAACCTTACGAACGTCGATTGCGCAACCCCGCACGCCGAGGGCGCTGAGCGCGGTTACCGAAATGTTACGTCCGGTTCGCGGCATCCTCGCCCGCCTCCGCCCGCTCCTGCAGCCGCTGCACGAGGCCGTGCACGATCTTCTCCCGCGTCGCGCGGGTCATGGGCTTGCCCGGCACGCCGAGGCGGCGCTGCTCCGGAGTCGGACCGTCCGGGGAACGGTACCGCACCCCCGCCTCCTGCAGGCGGCGCAGGTGGGTGGGAAGACGGCGAGCGAAGTCGTCGAACGGCGCGGGCTCCCCGCCGTCCCACAGACGCTCGGCGACGGCCGCGAGACGCGGGAACAGCGCGAAGTCCACGCGGTCGCGCGTCGGAAGATGCTCCGTCCACACATTCGCCTGACCGCCGACGGCGCCCTCCTCCACCCGCAGGGCGTACACCTGTGCGAGGTCGAGGGGCGGCCCCACGCGGATCGGCTCCTCGGCCGATTCCGACTGCGGGTAGTCGAGGTAGACGTGCAGATCGGGGCAGGCGACGACGGGGATGCCGCGGCGCACCGCCTCGCGCATCGCCACCGGTCCGCGCCACGCGAGGATGCGCACGCCCGGGGGCACGTCGCCCTCCAGCACCTCGTCCCACGCGAGCGCCGTCCGTCGGTGCGCGCGCACGTGCTCCACGAAGTGCCGGGTGAACCACGGCTGCACGTCGTGCGCAGACGAGAGCCCGAGCTCCGCCATCCGCGCGGCGGCCGCCGGACTCTCCGCCCACTCCGTGACGGGCACCTCGTCTCCGCCGATGCCGATCCACTCCCCGTCGAAGACGGCGCACAGCGCATCGATCGCGGCGCGGCCGAACGCCAACGACGCCTCCGTCGGGGCGAGGGTGCGGGGGTTCACGCCGAACCGTTCCCACGGCGCGGTGACGGGATCCCCGACATCGGTGTTGCCCAGCTCCGGGTACGCGGCGAGGGCCGCCTGGATGTGCCCGGGCAGCTCGACCTCCGGCACCAGGGTGACGAAGCGGTCCTTCGCGTACGCCACCAGGTCGCGCAGCTCGTCGGCGGTGTAGAAGCCCTCGTGCAGCCCGGGCTCGACGGTCGCATCGGGGCCGTGACCGCGCTGGGTCGCTCCGCGCCGCGCGGCAACCTCGGTCAGCCGCGGGTAGCCGGGAACCTCGAAGCGCCACCCCTGGTCGTCGGAGAGGTGCAGATGCACGATGTCGAGATGATGGTCGGCGGCGAGGTCGATCAGCCGGCGCACGTCGTCGGCGGGGCGGAAGTGGCGGGCGACGTCGAGCATCACCCCACGCCAGGCGTGGGCCGGCGAGCCCTCCCAGACGCCCGTCGGGATGCGGGCGTCACGGGCGCCGGGCTCGCGCA
>DAMDKH010000383.1:0-1869 GCA_032099965.1 Microbacterium sp. | reverse complement strand
GCGAGCGCTGTGCGCACGGCCAGACGGACCTCGGCGATGGCGGGGGCGAGCGACGGCATCCGTCCACGCTAGGGCACGTCGGCCGCCCGCCGCTCGCGGGGCCTGCGCCGCGGGGACGGCGGGTCTAGTCTGGCGCCGTGCGCGATCACAGCTCCCCGCCCTACCGGACCGAGCGGTTCACCGCGTTCGTCGACGCCGTCGTGGCGATCGCGATGACCCTGCTCATCCTCCCCCTCCTCGAAGCCGTCTCGGACGCGGCCCGCGAGCAGCTCGGCACCGCGCGCTTCTTCACCGAGCATGCCGGCCAGCTGCTGAGCTTCGCCCTGAGCTTCGTGCTCATCGCCGTGTTCTGGCTTGGGCACCACCGGCAGTACCGCGACGTCGAACGGGTGACGACGCCGCTGCTGTGGATCAACGTGGCCTGGATGGCGACGATCGTCTGGCTGCCGGTGCCCACCGCGATGCTCGGCCAGCTCGACACCGAGCCGCTGCAGGCGGTGGTCTACATCGGCACGCTGATGCTCACCCAGGTGACGACCCTGGGCGGCTGGCTCTACCTCGCCCGTCATCGCGAGCTCTCGTCGGTGTCGACCGCGTCGATCCGGAGCGGCGTCCTGGGCGACGTCGCCAGCATCGCGCTCTTCGCCATCGCCCTCGTGATCGCCGTCTCCGTCCCGTCCTACGGGTACGCGGGCCTGCCCGTGCTCCTCCTGAACGGCCCCGCCGCCCGCCTGCTCGGCGCCCTCTTGCGACGAGGCGGCGGGACGAAGGGCACAGGTCGCCCCGAGTAGGCTGGTGCGCGGCATCCAACCGACTTTTCTCTGAGGAGCACACGCATGGGCGCACACGACGCCGTCATCGAGATCCCGCGCGGCAGCCGCGTGAAGTACGAGGTCGACCACGAGACCGGACGAGTGCACCTCGACCGCGTGCTCTACACGACCTTCGGCTACCCCGCCGACTACGGCTACTTCGACAACACCCTCGGCGAGGACGGCGACCCGCTCGACGTGCTCGTGCTGCTCGACCACGCCATCTACCCGGGCGTCGTCGTCGAGGTGCGTCCGGTCGCCGTGCTGAAGATGAGCGACGAGGCCGGCGGAGACGACAAGCTCGTCGCCGTGCTCTCGAAGGACCCCCGTTGGGCGCACATCCAGGACATCGACGACCTCCCCGAGTACACGAAGAAGGAGATCGCGCACTTCTTCGAGCACTACAAGGACCTCGAGCCCAACAAGTGGGTCAAGGTCGACGAGTGGGGCAACGCCGCCGAGGCGCAGCGCATCCTCGACGAGGCGATCGTCCGCTTCGGCGAGCAGGGTCACTGACCCCCTCCGTCGCACGCAGAAGACCCCCGGTTCCGCTCAGCGGCCGGGGGTCTTCTGCGTGGGAGACGCGGATGCTCAGATCGAGATGCCGCGTGCCGCCATGAAGTCGGCCGGGTTCGTGTAGCGGCCGTTGATGTAGACCTCGAAGTGCAGGTGGCAGCCGAACGAGCCGCCCGTGTTGCCGGCGTACGCGATGACCTGACCGGCCTGCACGTACTGGCCGTTGCGCACGGCGTAGCCGCCGGGCTGGATGTGCGCGTACCCCGTGGCGACGCCGCCGCCGTGCTGGATGCGCACGTAGTTGCCGTAGCCGCCGTTGTAGAAGGCCGCGTCGACCGTTCCGGCCTGGGCCGCGTAGATGGGCGCACCGCAGCCGTTGGCGAGGTCGATGCCGTAGTGCCAGTGGGACGAGCATCCGTTCGCGTTGCACTGCTGCGAGCGGGGTCCGTAACCCGAGCTGCGGTATCCGCCGTGCGGACGCACCCAGCCGCCGGAGCCCTGCGAGCCTCCGCCACCGCCGCCGCCTCCTCCGCCGCCGCCG
>DAMDKH010000382.1:0-1870 GCA_032099965.1 Microbacterium sp. | reverse complement strand
CGGCAGCCGCACGGGCGCCTGGTGAGCCCGGCCGAGGTCGCCGGCGCCGTCGCCTACCTGGTCTCGCCGGCCTCCGGCTCGACCACCGGCACCTTCATCGAGGTCGACGGCGGCATGGCGCAGCTGCGCCTGCGGTCGGAGTAGCCCCGGGCGTCGGAGCCCTGCGCTCCGGTCGCGAAAGGTCCCGCCCGCCGCGCGCGCAGGCGGAACCTTTTGCGACCGGAACGCAGACCGGAACGCAGGGTCAGCCGCGCGGGCCGAACAGGCGCCGGAAGAACCCCCGGCGCCGAGGCGGCTCGACGGGCACGATGCGGGGTTCGTCGAGCCGGTAGAACGCGCGGGCGTTCCCCCACATCAGCGCATCGACGTCGTGACCCCGATCGGTCGCCCACGTCACCACCGTCTCCGCCCACCGCGTGCGGGCGGAGGACTGATACGTGGCGGACCCGTCGGCCGGCGCATGCGGATCGCCCTCCTCGGCCGGACCGATCGCCGACACCGGCCAGTCACTCCCCCACATCAGACGCTCCACGCCGAAGGCATCCGCCGCCGCATCGAGGAACGGCACCAGCTGCTCCGCGCTCCATGCGCCGCCCGCCTCCGCCGGCAGGCCCGAGAGCTTGCAGTGCACCTCCGGATGCTTCGCCACCTCCTCGAGGTCGCGCACCCACTCCGCGGTGGGGACGAGCGGAGCATCCGCCGTTCCCACCTCCGGCTTGCCCAGGTGGTCGAGCACCATCCGCAGGTCGGGCACGGCACCGGCGAGGCGCGCGATGTCGGGGAGCTGCGTCGCGCGCACGCAGGCGTCGAAGGTGAGGGCGCGCGCCGCGACCTCGCGGGCACCCATCACGAAGTCCGACGACATGACGAGACCGTCGGCGTCGTCCTGCAGGTTGTGGCGCACCCCGACCACGAGCGGATGCGTGACGAGCTCCTCCAGATGCGTGACCGTGTGCACGCCGCGATGCAGGTGCGCGCCGGCGACGATGCCCACGATCCGCAAGGGAGCCGCGAGCGACTCGACCCAGCGGACCTCGCCGATGTAGTCGTCGTCGATGGTCTCGGCCTGCACGAACACGCTCTCTTCGCCTGCAGCCCCGGGGATGCGCGCGCGCTCGAACTCGGCGTCGGCGAACCGGTGGGCGTACGGCCCCTCCAGCCACGTGTAGCGGAGGACGGCGTCGTCCCAGAGGTGCAGATGGGAATCGAGGACTCGCATCACCCCATCCTGCCTCAGACATCGGATGACTGGCTAGGATGGCGCCATGGCAGTGACCGACGAGGCGATCGAGAAGATCAAGGCGATGATCGTGTCGGGTGAACTCTCCCCCGGCGATCGACTGCCGCCCGAGAAGGAGCTGTCCGAACGGCTCGGACTCTCGCGCAACTCCATGCGCGAGGCGGTGAAGGCGCTCGAGGTCATCCGCGTGCTCGACGTGCGCCGCGGCGACGGGACCTACGTCACCAGTCTCGAACCGCACCTGCTGCTCGAAGCGATCTCGTTCGTCGTCGACATGCACGACGACGACTCCATGCTCGAGATCTTCGCTGTGCGCCGCATGCTCGAGTCCCAGGCCACGGGTCTCGCCGCCACCCACGGTGCCGACGACGACATCGCCGCGCTCGTGCGCGAGGTCGAGGGCATCGACGCCTCCGTGACGATCGAGGAACTCGTCGCCCACGACATCCGCTTCCACCGCGAGATCGTGGGCATGGCCGGCAACGCCTACCTCGCGAGCCTCATCGAGCACCTGAGCAGCCAGACCGTGCGAGCGCGGGTGTGGCGCGGCCTCACCGAGGCGAACGCGGTCGAGCGCACCCTCTCGGAGCACCGGGCCATCGCCGAGGCGATCGCGCGACACGACTCCGC
>DAMDKH010000381.1:0-1896 GCA_032099965.1 Microbacterium sp. | reverse complement strand
CGGTTCGCCCGGTGGTGCGGCGAAGGTCGGCGTGATCGCGCACGACCACCCCATCATCGCCGCCCTCCCGCCCCAGGGGGAGCACGCATGAGCACCGCGGCATCCGGCATCCCGGTCCCCAGCGCCGTAGGTGAAGGACTCAAGGCCGCGTTCCGTACGCACCCGGCGGGCGTCGCGATCATCACCGCGGCCACCCCCGAAGGGCCCGTCGGACTCACCGCGTCGAGTGTGGCATCCGTCGCCGTCGACCCCGCGGCGATCGTCTTCTCGGTCACGCGCGCCACCGGCAGCGCCGGGGGACTCCTCTCGGCTGACACCTTCGTCGTGCACCTGATCGACGACGACCACTCCGCGTTGGCGCAGAGCTTCGCCGTGAGCGGTTCGGAGCGCTTCACCCCCGAGCAGCGCTGGAGCACCCTCCCGACCGGCGAGCCCTACCTTCCCGCCGCGCGCTTCGCCCTGCGCTGCCGCGCGATCCAGACCGTGCCCGTCGGGACGTCGAGCGTCGTCATCGCCGAGGTCCTCGAGGTCTTCGCAGGCCCTCAGGGTCGCCCCCTCGTCTACGTCGACCGCAAGTTCCACGCCCTCCCGCACCAGCCCTGACCCCCGGCCGCAGCCAGCCCCGCCGGCCGGCGCGCCCAACTCAGGACGAACGGTGGTGAAGCGCCCCATCCGGCGCGCGAACCGCTGTGCACGGCCGGTTCGTCCTGAGTTGTTGCGGCGACCTCGCCCGCACCACTGCGCGCGTCATCGTGTGGCTCTGCGGCGGTCGACCCCGTAGGCCAGCCGACCCCCACACCGGCCGAGCCCGAGCTGGCGCGCCTAACTCAGGACAACACGGTGTTCGAGGCCCGTTTCGGGGCGCGAACGGCTGTGCACGGCCGGTTCGTCCTGAGTTGTTGCGACGACCTCGCCCGCGGGCGTGCTTCAGACGTCGGCGGTCGAACCGCGCTCCGTGAGCACGAAGGGCAGGTCCGTCGCGGGCACCTCGCCCACGCCCAGCCGCGCGAGCACCGCCGCGGCCGCCCGTGCACCCTGCTGCAGAGGGGACTGGTCGACCGTCGTGAGGTCGAAGATCGCTCCGAGTTCGTGCCCGTCGATGCCGATCACCGAGAGGTCCTCCGGCACGCGCAGGCCCAGCTCCCGCGCGGCGAGGATGGTGCCGATGGCCATCTCGTCGGATGCGGCGAACACGGCCGTGGGGCGCACCCCGGGCGCGGTGAGCAGCGCGGTGGCGGCGCGATGCCCGCCCTGGATGGTGAAGTCGGCCGAGAGTACGCGCGCGGGGTCGAGCGCGATCCCGGCCTCCGTCAGCACCTGTTCGAAGCCGCGACGGCGGTTGGTGGGCACGTGGAAGTCGGTGTCGAACTCGGCTCCGGCGCCGATGTAGGCGATGTCGCGGTGTCCGCGGGAGACGAGATGCTCCGTCGCGAGTCGCGCGATGCCGATCTCGTCGACCGTGAGGGTGTCGAGCAGCGGATGCGGTCCGCCGATCGCGATGATCGGCAGTCCGAGGTCGCGCAGGCGTCGCGTCTCGTCGTCGTCGAGCTCGATCGACACCGCGATCACTGCATCCACACCCTGGCGCCGCAGGAACGTGTCGAACACGTGCCGCCGCACCTCGCGGTCGGTCGTGATGTTGTACAGGCTGATGTCGTAGCCGGCGCGCATGAGTGCCGTCGAGACCCCGGACAGCACCGTGCTGAAGAACCACCGGTCGAGGTACGGCACGATGACCCCGACGGTGCGCGTGCGGCCGGACGCCAGGCTCGACGCGCGTGACGAGACGACGTAGCCGAGCGCGTCGGCGGCGGCGAGCACGCGCTCCCGCGTGGCGGGAGAGACGGTGCCGCGTCCGCTGAGGGTGCGCGAGACGGTGGCGGTCGAGACGCCCGC
>DAMDKH010000380.1:0-1912 GCA_032099965.1 Microbacterium sp. | reverse complement strand
CGCAGCTTCACCACGTCGCCGCTCAGGGTGGGGACCTCGATGGTCGCGCCGAGGGTCGCCTCGGTGAAGGTCACCGGCACCACGACGCGCAGGTTGACCCCGTCGCGCGTGAACACCGGGTGCGGGCGCACCGCGATCTGCACGACGATGTCGCCGCTCTCCCCGCCGTCGGGCGAGGGACGCCCCCGCCCGCGCAGACGGATCTTCTGCCCGTCGGCGACCCCGGCGGGGATCTTCACCTTGAACGGCTTGCCGTCGTCGCCCTGCAGGGTGATCGTCTCGCCCTGCACGGCCGTCGCGAAGTCGAGCGTCGTGCGCGCCGTCACGTCGGCCCCGCGCTGCGGACCGCCGAAGCCGCGGAACCCGCCGCTCGGCTGACCGAAGCGACCGCCGCCCTGCCCCTGGTTGAACATCGCGAAGATGTCCTCGAAGTCCGCGGACTGGCCGCGTCCTCCCTGCCCGAAGCGGCTGAAGACGTCTTCGAACCCGCCGGCGCTCGAGCCACCCGCGGTGAAGCGGGCACCCGAGCCCATGGCGCGGATCTCGTCGTACTCCTTGCGCTGCTCGGCATCCGAGAGCACCGAGTAGGCCTCGCTGATCTCCTTGAAGCGGGCCTCAGCCGTGGCATCGCCGGCGTTGGAGTCCGGGTGGTACTTCCGGGCCAGCTTGCGGTAGGCCTTCTTGAGGTCGGCCTCGCTGACATCCTTCGCGACCCCGAGGGTCTTGTAGAAGTCCTTGTCGAACCAATCCTGGCTAGCCATTCATCACCTACTCTGCGGGAACGGCGACGACGACCTTCGCGGGACGCAGCTCGACCTCGCCGAGGCGGTAGCCCACCTCGACGACCTCGAGGATCGTGGCCGTCGACGCGCCGGGGGTCGGCTGCTGGAAGATCGCCTCGTGGCGCTGGGGGTCGAACTCCTCGCCCTTCTCGCCGTACGAGACGACGCCGAGCTTCTCGACCACCGCGCGCACCTTCTCGGCGATCACGGCGAACGGCGTGCCGTCGACGAGGTCACCGTGCTGGCTGGCGCGGTCGAGGTCGTCGAGCACGGGGATGAGACCCTTGACGGCCTCCCCCTTCGCCCGCTCGATCTCGACCTGGCGCTGCTCCTCGGTGCGACGGCGGTAGTTGGCGTACTCCGCCTGCAGCCGCTTGAGGTCGTTCAGCAGCGTCGACTCGAGGTCGGCGAGCACGGCATCCTCCGCCGCGGCCTCGCCGGTCTGAGCCGTGCCGAGGATGTCGTCGACCGTGAGGTCGTCCGGGGCGTCGGCGACGGGGGTCTCGTCCGACCCCTCTGCCGCAGCCGCCTCGCGCGAGTCCGGGTTGTGCGGCGCGGGGCCGGATGCCTGAGCATCCGACCCCTCGCCTGCGACTCCGGAGTTCTCTTCGAAGTCCTTGTCAGCCATGATTACTTCTTCTCGTCCTCGTCGTCGACGACCTCGGCGTCGATGACGTCCTCCTCGGACGACGCCTCACCCTGGGGTGCCTCACCCTCGGGGGCGCCGGCCGCGGCATCCGCCTGCGACTGCGCGTAGATCGCCTCACCCAGCTTGGTCTGCGACTCGTTGAGCTTGTCGAACGCGGTCTTCACGGCCTCGTCGTCGTCTCCGGCGAGCGCGGTCTTGAGCGCGTCGACGTCGGCCTGGACCGACTCCTTCACGTCGGCGGGGAGCTTGTCCTCGTTGTCCTTGATGAGCTTGTCGATCGAGTACGCGAGGGTCTCGGCCTGGTTGCGGACCTCGGCGGCCTCACGGCGCTTCTTGTCTTCGGCCGCGTGCTCCTCGGCCTCGCGCACCATGCGCTCGATGTCGTCCTTCGACAGCGACGAGCCGCCGGTGATCGTCATCGACTGCTCCTTGCCCGTGCCCTTGTCCTTGGCGGACACGTGCACGATGCCGTTCGCGTCGA
>DAMDKH010000379.1:0-1927 GCA_032099965.1 Microbacterium sp. | reverse complement strand
CATCGCGTGCGCGGCCACCACGGCGGTCGCGGACCGTTCGCCCGTCTCGCGCGGGGCTGGGGCTACATCGTGCCGCTGCTCGCCGGCGCGATCCGACATGCCGAACGCGTCGCCCTCGCGATGGACTCCCGCGCCTTCGGGGCGCACCCCACCCGCACCGAGCGTCACCTGGTGCCGTTCCGCACCCGCGACACCGTCTTCGTGGTGCTGGGCTTCGCGGCGACCGCGACGATCCTCCTCGTGTGCTCCCCCGGGCATCCGCCTCTCTGACCCCCGGAAGCTCTCCGCTGCGGAATCGCGAACGCACCCCCGGAACCTTCCGAAGGTGCGTTCCCGATCCCGTGAGGGACGGCGGCCGTCAGCGCTTGCCGGCGATCTGCCGTCCGACGATCTCGCGCATGATCTCGTTCGTGCCGCCGTAGATGCGGTGCACCCGGGCGTCGAGGAAGGCGCGGGCGATCGGGTACTCGGTGATGTAGCCGTAGCCGCCGTGCAGCTGCACACCGGCGTCGAGCACCTCCCACTCCCGCTCGGTCGCCCAGAACTTGACCTTCGCGGCCTCCTCGGCGGTGAGCCGGCCGTCCTTGTAGGCGAGCAGGGCGCGATCGATGTAGGCCCACAGGGCGTCGACGGTCGTGGCCATGTCGGCGATGGCGAATCGCGAGTTCTGGAAGTCGATGATGCGCTCGCCGAACGCCTCGCGGTCCTTCGTGTACGTGATGGTCCAGTCGAGGGCGGCCTGTGCCGCGGCGGCACCGGCGACGCCGATCGAGAGCCGCTCGAGAGGGAGGTTCATCATCAGCTGGACGAAGCCCTTGCCCTCGACCCCGCCGATGAGGTTCTCCGCCGGTACGAAGACGTCGCTGAACGACAGCTCGGCCGTGTCGTGGCCCTGGAAGCCCATCTTGTGCAGCTTCTTGCCGTGCTCGAAGCCCTCCATCCCGTTCTCGATGAGCACGAGGCTGAAGGCGTCTGGACGATTGCCCTCGCCCGTCTTGACGAACGTGACCACGAGGTCGGCGGTCGCGCCCGACGAGATGAACGTCTTCGCGCCGTTGACGATGTAGCCGCCGTCGACCTTCTTCGCGGTGGTCTTGATGCCCCGCAGGTCGCTGCCCGCACCGGGCTCCGTCATCGCGAGGGCGCCGACGACCTCGCCGGTCGCCATGCGCGGCAGCCACTTCGCCTTCTGCTCCTGCGTGCCCATGTGCACGAGGTAGGGCACGGCGAGGTCGTCCTGGATGCCGAAGGCGCCGGCGAGCGATCCGGCCCCGGCCGCGATGATCTCCTCGTTGACGATCGCGCGGAAGCGGTAGTCCTGGAGCATTCCGGCTCCCCCGAACTCCTCGGGGACCGAGAGGCCGATGATCCCCGCTTCGCCGGCGGCGCGCATCGTGGCGCGGTCGATCTCCCCCGCCGCATCCCAGCGTTCGATGGCCTCGTGGCTCACGTGCCGCTTGGCGAACTCCTTGACGAGCTCGCGGAAGGCCTCGTGATCCTCGTCGTAGATGTCGCGTTCCATCGCGTCCTCCTGTAGATCTCGGCGTCTTTGCTCACCGGGAGTCTAGGCGGGACGGGCACCCGGGCGCAGTCGATTGTGGGAATGCATCCCACGGTCGATGACACCGGGTACCGCGACTGTGGGATGCCTCCACCGCCGCCTCAGGGGCCGTAGTCAGGCGCGGGGGGCAGTCCGAAGAACTCCTCGAGCGTGTGGTGGCCGCCGTCGTGGTAGGCCGTCGCGAGGTCGACCCCGACGTACCGCAGATGCCACGGCTCCGGTGCGTATCCCGTCACCGGCGAGCCGCCGTCCTCGTACCGCACGATGAAGCCGTATCGCCACGCGTTGGCCGCCACCCAGTCGCTCTGGGGCGTGCCGCCGAAGCCGTCGAGGCCGCCGCATCCCGCTCCGCACGCCACCACGTCG
>DAMDKH010000378.1:0-1929 GCA_032099965.1 Microbacterium sp. | reverse complement strand
CGCGGACTTCGCGGGGGACGCCGCGCTCCGGACGCCCTTCGGCGCCGTCGCCCCCGCGGACGTGGCGCTCGAGCGCCCGGTGACGGAGCCGGGGGCCTTCACGGGCTCGATGACCACCTCACCGGTCGCCGCCGCGTTCTCGGCGGCCTTCTTCGCGGGCGTCCGCGCGGCGGTGGACTTCTTCTTGGACGCCGCCGGCCGCGTCGAGGCACCGGCCTTCGCGGGGGCCTCGGGGGCGTCGGCTTCTTCGTTGCGGTCGTCAGAGGAAGCAGTCACCGTCCTACGGTACCAAGGCACACCCGGAGGCCTGGCACGGGTCGCTGATTCTGTGGAGAATGGACGAGTGCGCGCATCCACGACCCTGAGCGTTGGGTGTGGACTGGATCACGAAATGGCAACGGCGTCAACCCCGGCCCTGTGTTCCCAGGGTCTCTCGCTAGCATGAACGCGGCACGAAGAAGTGTCCGGCCGGTGAACCGGCCCTGAACACACTCTTTAAGGAGCACTCGTGACTCTTCAGACCGTCATCCTCGCCGCGGGCATGGGCTCGCGCCTGGGACGCGCCCTCCCCAAGCCGTTGACCGAACTCAGCGACGGGCGCACGATCATGCGTCAGCAGCACGACAACATCCGTGCGGCCTTCGGATCCGACGCCCGCATCACGGCTGTCGTCGGCTACCGCGCCGAGACCATCATCGAGGCCTTCCCCTCCGTCAACTACGTGCACAACGAGCGCTACGACGAGACGAACACGTCCAAGAGCCTGCTGCGTGCGCTCGGCGCGACGGGCCGTGGTGGCGTGCTGTGGATGAACGGCGACGTCGTCTTCGACCCGATGATCCTCGGCCGCGCCGCGTCGTACATCGAGCGCGACCAGTCGTTCGTCACGGTCAACACCTCCAAGGTGAGCGACGAAGAGGTCAAGTACACCGTCACAGCCGAGGGCTTCATTAAGGAGCTCTCGAAGACGGTGAAGAACGGACTCGGCGAGGCCGTCGGCATCAACTACATCTCCTCCACGCAGAAGCGCGCCTTCATGCGCCAGCTCCAGCGCGTCGACGACCAGGACTACTTCGAGCGCGGTCTCGAGCTCGCGATCGCCGAAGACGGACTGCTGCTCGAGCCGATGGACGTCTCCGACCTCTACGCGGTCGAGGTCGACTTCGCCGAAGACCTCGAGCGGGCCAACCTCTTCGTCTGACCCTGTTCCCGCCGAGAGCCGCAGCTTCCTCCGAGGCTGCGGCTCTCTGCTTTCTCGCGGCATCTCTTCCTAGGATCGGACCCATGGCTGGCAAGGTGCACAAGATCCACTCCCTCCCGGACGACGCTCCGTGGGACTCCGGCCTCCCGCCGGCGGGCTCTCCCGAGCATCCGATGATGGTGCGCGGACTCGACCGGGTGCTGTCCATTCAGCGTCCGCTCGTGCTGGCGCACATCCGCAGCATCCGCCTGCGGCATCCTGCGGCCTCCCCGGATGAGATCGTGCGCATCCTCGAGCGCCGCTACCTCGCCGCCGTCACGGCGGGCGGGGCGGCGGTCGGCGCGACGGCCGTGGTGCCCGGCATCGGCACCGGGATCACTCTCGCCCTCTCCGGCGCGGAGACGGTGGGCTTCGTCGAGTCGACGGCGCTGTTCGCCCAGTCGGTGGCGGAGGTGCACGGCATCGCCGTCGGCGACCCGGATCGTGCGCGCGCGCTGGTGATGACCCTCATGCTCGGCAAGGAGGGCGTCGACCTCGTGCGTCAGCTCGCCGGTCAGGCCGCCGGTCGCGGCACCAGTCGCTCCTCGTACTGGGGAGAGCTCGTGACCAAGTCGCTGCCCCGTGCCGCGGTCGGCCCGCTCGCCGACCGGCTCAAGGGCGTGTTCGTCCGCCAGTTCGCGGCCCGCGGCGGCGCGTCGTTCGTCGGCAAGGCGTTGCCCTTCGGCGTG
>DAMDKH010000377.1:0-1931 GCA_032099965.1 Microbacterium sp. | reverse complement strand
AAGGATGCTCCGTCGGAGCCGGGCGCCTACGGCGTCTACACCTACGGCGCCGGCGGAGTCGTGGCCGCCGCCCAGGAGAAGGGCGTCCTCCTCGACTACCGGGATGCTGCCGCGGTCACGACGCGCGTCGCGGCGGCCACGGCCGAGGGCCTCACGGTCGACGTGCGGGCCACGGGGCTCGGCGCGGACACGACCGGAGCGTACGTCGCGGTGATCGAGAAGGGCGCCGAGGGGGCGATCACCCCGTCGGGGGGATTCCTCGCGATGCAGTACGTCACCGACGTGTCGCTGGGAGCCTTCGCGGTCGACCTGTCCGTGCCCGCGGAGAAGCTCGACCGCACCGCGGCGTACGAGGTCATCGTCTGGAAGCAGCACACCCTGCCCGACGCGAGCACCGTCTACGCCCGCAGCACCGTGACCGTCACCCCGGCGCAGTGGGATGCGCTGAAGGGCACCCCGAGCACTCCGGGCACTCCGGGCACCCCGGGCACCCCGGGCACCCCGGGCACGCCCGGGGCCCCGACGCCGACCGGTCCCGTGACCGCACCGACCACCCCTCCGGCGACGGTCGACGGCGGCTCGCTGCGGTGGGCGATCTCGTCGTCCTTCCAGCGGTACATCACCGACGGGGCCGCGAAGGGGGAGATCCGCGTCACCGGGGGAGCCACCCGGTCGGGAGGGCAGTTCCAGTTCGGCCAGGTCGCCGGCAGCACCTACGACCCCGCCACCGGCCTCGGCGCCGTCTCGTATGCGGGAGTCGTGCGGTTCACCGGTCATCACGGCGTTCTCGACGTCACGATCGCCGATCCGCAGATCCGCCTCACATCCCCCGGTTCGGCGACCCTCGTGGTCACGAGCGGCGGGAGTGCGGTGCCGTTCGCCACGCTCGATCTCACGCGGGCGACGAAGAGCACGACCAACGGTGCGGTGACGTACACCGCCGCGCCGGCGTCGCTCACGGCGGCGGGCGTCGACCGGGTGTTCCAGGGCTTCTCGACGACGCTCGACCCGGTGACGTTCACGATCGGATCGCCGGCGGCGGCGCCCTCCGGCGCGTCGGGCACGGTGGCGACGGCGGCGGGTGCCGCGCGCACTCCCGCTCTGCCCGTCGAGCCCCCGTCGACGTCCGGCATCGAGATCACCGACGCCGACCTCGCCGCGCTGCAGGCCGGGGGAGCCGCGACGATCACGGCCCGCGGGTTCGCGGCGAACGAGAAGGGCATCCGCGTCGTGGTCTACTCCACCCCCGTGCTGCTCGGCACCGTCGATGCCGATGCGAACGGCACGGCGACCTGGACCGGCACGCTGCCCGCGACGCTGGAGGACGGAGCCCACACGCTCACCCTGCAGGGGTCGGTCACCCGCGGTCTCGCGTTCACCCTCCAACGACGGGCGCTCGCGACCGGTGCGTGCACGATCGAGGGGGCGACGCTGGAGTGGGGGTTCAAGGAGTCGTTCCGCACCTACATCGAGGGCATCGCGCAGGGCGGATGGACGCTCACCGACGTCGTCTACCGCTACCCGGCGTTCGTGTGGGAGGGCGGGAGCGGATCGTTCGACGACGAGACCGGCACCGGCCTCGTGAGCTACGGCGGGGCGATCGCGTTCACCGGCCACGACGGAGCCCTCGACACCCGGCTCACCGACGTCCGCGTCGAGCTGGCCGGCGACACCGGGTTCCTCGTCGTCGACGTGGCCGGCACGACGCAGGGCGGCGAGGCCGTCGACCAGCAGGATGTGCGGTTCGCCGAGTTCGCCCTCGGAGACGCGTCTCCGGTCGACGGGGTCCTGACCCTCGCCGACGTCCCGGCGACCCTCACCGAGGCCGGCGCGGCGGCGTTCGGCACCTACGCCGCCGGGGAGCAGCTCGACCCGATCACCGCGGTCATCCCGGTCGGCGCCGACTGCGGCGCGGCCGCACCGGCAGCGGA
>DAMDKH010000376.1:0-1932 GCA_032099965.1 Microbacterium sp. | reverse complement strand
CGGCGAGACGGCCCGCCGCATCGTGCGGGGCATGTCGGCCGTGCCTCCCCGCAGCGTGCATCCCGCGCTCGTGCCGGGCGTCGCCGTCGAGGACACCGGGCGCAGCTACCGCACCGATCCGCTCGTCTTCGGCGTCGCCGTCACGCTCACCCTCGCCTTCATCGGCTGGGGCGTGTTCGCCGGCGACAACCTCTCCGGCACCACCAGCACCGTGCTCGACTGGGTGGTGGAGTACTTCGGGTTCTTCTTCACGACCATCGCGACCGTGGTGCTCGTCTTCATGCTGTTCATCGGCTTCAGCCGTTACGGGCGCATCCCGCTCGGCCGCGACGACGAGGAGCCGGAGTTCTCGGTGTTCTCGTGGATCTCGATGCTCTTCGCCGCCGGCATGGGCATCGGACTCGTCTTCTGGGGCGCCGCCGAGCCGCTGACGTTCTTCGAGACGCCGCCCCCCGGCACGGTCGAGGCGAACACCCTCGAGGCCATGCACACCGCGCAGGCGCAGGTGCTCTACCACTGGGGTCCGCAGGCCTGGGCGTTCTACGCGCTGGTCGGTGCAGCGATCGCGTACGGCGCGTTCCGCCGCGGCCGCGCCCCGCTGATCTCCTCGATCTTCGCGCCGCTCCTCGGCGAAGGCCGTACCGCCGGCCCTCTCGGGCGCACGATCGACATCTTCTCGATCATCGTGACGCTCTTCGGCACGGCCGCATCGCTCGGCCTCGGTGCCCTGCAGATCGGTCACGGCGTCGAGATCGTCACGGGCGTCGGCCCGCTGGGCAACGGCGTGCTCATCGCGGCGATCGCCGTGCTCACCGCCTGCTTCATCGCGTCGGCGGTGTCCGGCGTCTCCAAGGGCATCCGCGCGCTCTCGAACACCAACGCCGTGATGGCGCTGCTGCTCGCCTTCTTCGTGTTCTTCGTCGGCCCCTCGATGCTGATCCTCAACGTCATCCCGTCCGTGGCCGTGGAGTTCATCGGCGACCTGCCGCAGATGGTCGCCCGCTCGGCGTCGCAGGGCGACGAGGCGCAGGCGTTCCTCTCGGGCTGGACGATCTTCTACTGGGCGTGGTGGATCTCCTGGTCGCCCTTCGTCGGCATGTTCATCGCCAAGATCTCGCGCGGCCGCACGATCCGTCAGTTCGTGGCCGTCGTCATCCTCGTCCCGTCCGCGATCTCCCTCGTGTGGTTCGCCATCTTCGGCACGACGGCGATCTCGCAGCAGATGGACGGCGCCGGCCTGACGGTCGATCCGCCCGAGGAGGTGCTGTTCGGGGTGCTGGAGAACCTGCCGCTCCCGATGGTCACGAGCGTCCTGCTCATCCTCCTCATCTCGATCTTCTTCATCACCGGCGCCGACTCGTCGTCGCTCGTGATGGGCACGCTCTCGCAGCAGGGGCGACCCAACCCGTCGCGCTGGGTGACCGTGGTGTGGGGGTCGCTCGTCGGGGCGATCGCCGCCGTGGTGCTGGTGACCGGCGAGGAGGGCAGCGGTCTGCGGGCGCTGCAGAACGTGACCATCGTCGCGGCGCTGCCGTTCGCGGTGATCATGGCCTTCATGATGGTGGCGTTCATGACCGATCTGCGCCGCGATCCGCAGATCCTGCGCGAGCGTTATGCCCGGGCGGCGGTACGCCACAGCGTCATGGCCGGCCTCGAGGAGTACGGAGACGACTTCGCCCTCGTGCCCGTCGAGTACGACCACTCCGAGGACGACCTCGCCTGGATCGACGAGGAGACGGTCGACGACACGCTCGCCGAGGTCTACGAGGCGGCGACGGAGGCGATCGACATCGTGCCGGCGTCGGAGGTCGACGCGGCCGCGGAGGCGGGGGTCGGTTCCGACTCCGCCCCCTCCGACGAGACCGAGCCGCCGCAGGGCGACGAGCCGGTCCGGTCGCGCAGCGAGTGACCTCCGGGGTGCCCCGCGGGCGC
>DAMDKH010000375.1:0-1942 GCA_032099965.1 Microbacterium sp. | reverse complement strand
CCGGCCGGGCCCACACGCACCGCGGGCATCACCGCGATCAGCGTCGTGACGGCCGTGGTCGGGGGACTGGCCCTCGTCGGCACGGGCGGCAGCGCCGCATTCGCCGCCGGGCATGCGATGTTCTCCTCGAACGGCGGGTCGTCGGCGGAGCAGACCGTCGGCGTCGACGGCATCGAGGGGATTCGAGTCGACGCGGACGCCCGCAGTGTGCGCCTGGAGTTCGGCGACGTCGACGAGGCGCGGCTCGAGGTCACCAATCCCCGCGGTCCGGCGTGGACCTTCGAGCGGGAGTCCGACGAACTGGTCGTGCGCAGCACCGATCGGGGCTGGGGCTGGTGGTTCGGCAGCTGGTTCGGCGACGGCGAGGTTGCGGTCATCACCCTTCCCGAGTCGCTGCGCGAAGAGGCGATCGACGCCGATCTCCGGCTCGCCGCCGGCAGCCTCGACGTCGTGGGCGACTTCGGCGGTCTCTCGGTGAACGTCGATGCCGGCGCGCTGGACGTGGAGGGATCGGCCCGCGACCTCGACATCGACATGAGCGCCGGCCGCGCCGACGTGCAGCTCGACGATGTGGATGCCGCGGAGCTCTCGGTCTCGGCCGGCGACCTCGCCGTGGAACTGCGGGGCAGCGCGCCGGCACGGGTCGGCATCGACGTGAGCGCCGGCTCGCTCGACCTCACCCTCCCGGACGAGGAGTACCGCATCGATCAGAGCATCGACGCCGGCTCGCTCGACGCGACGGTCGAGCAGTCGTCGCGGGCGCGCAACGTCATCGACGTGTCGCTCTCCGCGGGCAGCGCCACCATCCGACCGGGCCGCTGATCGCCCTCGAGGGCGGGACTCACCCGGGTCTCGCCCTCGATTGGGACTTTCCGGGAAACTCCGGTAAAGTCTTGGAGGTTGACGGGGCTATAGCTCAGGCGGTTAGAGCGCTTCACTGATAATGAAGAGGTCCCAGGTTCAAGTCCTGGTAGCCCCACTCCGAAACTCAAAATCCCCGCTCGGGGCCTTAGCTCAGTTGGTAGAGCGCCTGCTTTGCAAGCAGGATGTCAGGAGTTCGAATCTCCTAGGCTCCACACTGTGTTGAGACAGTTCACGAAAGCCCCGCCGCGTGCGGGGCTTTCGTGTTTTCCCCTCCGACGATCTGTACACAGGTGTTAACAACCCTGTTAACAACTCGGCTGCCGAAGAGGCGAGACGAAACGGCGGCGGGTGCGCCCCGTCATCCGCGTCATCCGGGGGCACGCGGAATGCTAACGTAAGCCGGAGATGGCGGACCGGTGGGGTCGTGCCCGATTCCCCCCGAAACAGGTTCCCGTGACCACGCCGTCGAGCGCGCGCTACCCGTCCCCTGTCCGCTCCTCTCGCGTCGGCCGCCCGTCTCGCGTCGTCGCCGCCGTCATCGCCCTCGGCATGAGCGTCGCGGCGAGCATCGCAGTCGTCGCTCCGGCATCCGCCGCGACGACCGACCCGACCTGCACGCAGACGGCCTCTCAGGTGCTGTGCTCCCAGACCTTCACCTTCACCGGCGCCGAGCAGGAGTACGTCGTCCCCGCGGGCGTCACCTCCGTGTCGACGCAGGTCGTCGGAGCGGCCGGAGGCACGCGCGCCGGCAACGGTCAACCCGCCGGCCGCGGAGCCGTGGTGACCGGGCAGTTCGCCGTCACCCCCGGCGAGACGCTGTTCGTCGAGGTCGGCGGCACGGGGACGTCGTGGACCGCCGGAGGGGTTCCCGCACCCGGCGGATTCAACGGTGGCGGCACGGCTCCGATCTACTTCCAGCCGAATTGGTACGACCTCGGTGGGGCCGGTGGCGGTGGCGCGTCCGACGTGCGCCGTCTCTCGTCGGCGGCTGCGGGGTCGCTGGAATCGCGTCTCGTCGTCGCCGGCGGCGGCGGAGGCGGTGCGCTCGAGGGCGGTGGCGGTAACGCCGGCAGCCCGG
>DAMDKH010000374.1:0-1943 GCA_032099965.1 Microbacterium sp. | reverse complement strand
GGCGACGGGCGTCCGGCGCGGGCGGAGGCCTCGGGCGGCCGCTCGTCGACCAGGTGCGCCGCGACGAGCTCGCCCACGAGCGCGGCGATCGTCGAGCGGTTGAGTCCGGTGGCCTCGGTCAGCGCCGCGCGGGACTGCGGGCCGTCGTGGTGGACGATCGAGAGGATGCGCGCGAGGTTCGACTCTCGGGAGCGCAGGGGGCTCGATTCGCGGGACACCCTCCCACTTTAGGGGTGCACGACGGGACGGGGATCGGTTATGTTGTGAATCACAACTTATTGGGTGCGCATCCGTCGCACTCCGTCAGGACCCCGCACGTCGCCGTGCGACACGCCACCATCGCAGAGGAGCGATCATGCCCACCCCCACCCGCGCCGACAAGTTCTCCTTCGGCCTCTGGACCATCGGATACACCGGCGCCGACCCGTTCGGCGGGCCCACGCGCCCCGCACTCGACGTGGTGCACGCGGTCGAGAAGCTGTCGGAGCTCGGCGCCTACGGCCTCACCTTCCACGACGACGACCTGTTCGCCTTCGGGTCGACGGACGCCGAGCGCCAGACGCAGATCGACCGGCTGAAGGGAGCCCTCGCCGACACCGGACTCGTCGTGCCGATGGTGACCACCAACCTGTTCAGCGCCCCCGTGTTCAAAGACGGGGGGTTCACCTCGAACGACCGCCAGGTGCGCCGGTTCGCGCTGCGCAAGGTGCTGCGCAACATCGACCTCGCCGCCGAGCTCGGCGCCGAGACCTTCGTCATGTGGGGCGGGCGCGAAGGCGCCGAGTACGACTCGGCGAAGGATGTGCGGGCCGCACTCGAACGCTATCGCGAAGCGGTCAACCTGCTCGGCGACTACGTGACCGACAAGGGCTACGGCATCCGCTTCGCCATCGAGCCGAAGCCCAACGAGCCGCGCGGCGACATCCTGCTCCCGACCCTCGGCCACGCGATCGCGTTCATCGACTCCCTCGAGCGCCCCGACCTCGTCGGGGTGAACCCCGAGGTCGGTCACGAGCAGATGGCCGGGCTCAACTTCACCGCCGGGATCGCCCAGGCGCTGTACCACGGCAAGCTCTTCCACATCGACCTCAACGGCCAGCGCGGCATCAAGTACGACCAGGACCTCGTCTTCGGTCACGGCGACCTGCACAACGCGTTCTCGCTCGTCGATCTGCTGGAGAACGGCGGCCCGGGCGGGGTTCCCGCCTACGACGGCCCCCGTCACTTCGACTACAAGCCCTCCCGCACCGAAGACGAGACCGGGGTGTGGGCATCCGCCGCCGCGAACATGCGCACGTACCTGCTGCTCAAGGAGCGCGCCGCCGCGTTCCGGGCCGACCCCGAGGTGCAGGAGGCTCTCGCCGCCGCGCAGGTCGACGCCCTCGCGACGCCCACGCTGAACGACGGGGAGTCGTACGACGACCTGCTCGCCGACCGCTCCGCCTACGAGGAGTTCGACGCCGACGCGTACCTCGGCGGCAAGGGATTCGGCTTCGTGCGACTGCAGCAGCTCGCCACCGAGCACCTCCTCGGCGCCCGCTGATCATGGCGCTCGTGCTCGGGGTCGATTCGTCGACGCAGTCGTGCAAGGTCGTCGTGGTCGACACCGCGACCGGAGCGGTGGTGCGCACCGGCCGCGCCGCCCATCCCGACGGCACGACGGTCGACCCCGAGGCGTGGTGGGAGGCCCTGCAGTCCGCCATCGCCGAGGCCGGCGGTCTCGACGACATCGCGGCCTGGAGCATCGGCGGACAGCAGCACGGCATGGTCGCGCTCGACTCCGACGGCCGGGTGGTCCGCGACGCCCTGCTGTGGAACGACACCCGCTCCGCGCAGGCCGCCGCCGACCTGATCGACGAGTTCGGAGCATCCGCCCTCGCGCAGCGCACCGGCTCGGTGCCCGTCGCGTCGTTCACCGTCACCAAGCTGCGCTGGGTGCGCGA
>DAMDKH010000373.1:0-1954 GCA_032099965.1 Microbacterium sp. | reverse complement strand
CCGCCGGCGCCTCCGCCCCGGCGGACGGCACCGAGACCTGCCCCCAGGCATCCGTTCCCCTGGCCGAGCTCGACCTCGCGACCGACGTGCGCGCGGCCGAAGGCGGATCGACGGCCTGCCTGGCCGATGACGCCGTCGAGCCGGTCGACGACGACACCGCGCCCGCGCTCCCCGTGCACGTCACCGACAGCGAAGGGCGGGAGGTCGACGTCGCGTCGGTCGAGCGGATCCTGCCCATCGACATCTCCGGCACGATCGCCGCGACCGTCTTCGCCCTCAGACTCGGCGATCACGTGGTCGGGCGCGACTCGTCGACGCAGTTCGCCGGCACGCGGCACCTCCCCGAGGTCACCCGCAGCGGCCACTCGCTCAACCCCGAGGCCATCCTCGAACTCGCCCCCACCGTGGTGCTCACCGACACCACCATCGGGCCCAAGGAGGTGCGGCAGCAGCTGCGCGACGCGGGGATCGCCGTGGTCGTCATCTCGAGCGACCGTCGCCTGGACAGCACCGACGCCCTCGTCACCGAGATCGCCGCCGCGCTGGGCGTGCCCTCGCGCGGCGCCGCCCTGGTCGAGCGCCTCGACGCGGAACTCGACGACGCCCTGACCGAGATCGCCGCCGTCGTGCCCCCCAACGGGTCCGACCGGGCGCGGATGCTGTTCCTCTACGTGCGCGGCAGCGCCAACGTCTACTACATCTTCGGCGAGGACTCCGGCGCCGACTCCCTCATCGACGCGGTGGGCGGGGTCGACGTCGCCGGTGAGATCGGCTGGCAGGGGATGAAGCCCCTGACGGCCGAGGCCCTGGTGGCCGCCCGACCAGACGTCCTGGTGATGATGACCGGAGGCCTGGAGTCGGTCGACGGCATCGACGGGCTCCTCCAGCGCATCCCCGCCCTCGCGCAGACACCCGCCGGGGCGCACCGCCGCGTGATCGACATGGCCGACAGCGAGATCCTCGGCTTCGGGCCGCGCTCCGCCGACGTCATCCGCGCGCTCGCCCGCGCGCTCTACGCCCCCGAGCGCACCCCGTGACGTCGGAGGTCGTCACCCCGACGCCGTCGACGCGCCGGGGCCTGCGGTTCACCCTGGTCGTGAGCGGGCTCGCCGTGGCCCTCGTCGTCACCTGCATGCTGTCGATCTCCCGTGGACAATACGACCTCCCCCCGAGCGCCGTCGTGGGAGTGCTGCTGCGCGGCATCGGCATCGACACCGCCTGGGCGCCCGCCGACGCGACCTCCGCCGGCGTCGTCTTCACCCTCCGGATGCCGCGGCTCGTGCTCGGACTGCTCGTGGGCGCCGCGCTCGCAGTCTCGGGCGTGCTCATGCAGGCGATCTTCGGCAACCCGCTCGCCGACGCCGGCGTGGTCGGGGTCTCGTCGGGCGCGGCCCTCGGAGCGGCGGCGAGCATCACGCTCGGCCTCGCCTCGTTCGGGATGTGGACGACGCCGGTCTTCGCCTTCATCGGCGGTCTCGTGGCCGTGCTGTCGGTGTACTTCCTCAGCCGCTCGAACGGGCGCACCGAGGTCGTCACCCTGCTCCTCACGGGCATCGCCATCAACGCCATCGCCGGGGCGGGGATGGCCTTCCTCACGTTCCTCGGCACGACCTCCACGCGGGAGCAGATCGTGTTCTGGCAGCTCGGCTCGCTCAACGGCGCACTGTGGACGAACGTCGCCCTCGTCGCCCCTCTCGTCGCTCTCGGCATCGTCGTCGCGCTCCTCACCGCCCCGCAGCTCGACCTCTTCGCCCTCGGCGAGCGCACCGCGCGTCACCTCGGCGTCCGCGTCGAGCTGCTGCGGCTCGTGGTGATCGTCACGGTCGCCCTGCTGGTGTGCGCGGCGGTGGCGTTCGCCGGCATCATCGGCTTCGCGGGCCTCGTCGTGCCGCATCTGCTGCGGATGACCATCGGCCCCGCGCACCTGCCGCTCGTCGTCGCCTCGGCCCTCGGC
>DAMDKH010000372.1:0-1956 GCA_032099965.1 Microbacterium sp. | reverse complement strand
GCTGAACGGCGGCGCGCGGTCGACGCCGCGTGCTCAGCGGCGCCGTGCGGTGCGCCAGGCCCGCAGCAGCATGAGCCGTGCACGGAGCACGGCGGCGATCCCCCGCGGGCGGGAGGGCGAGGCGTTCTCGTCGTGGATGCGGCGCCGGATCGTGGGATCGTCGATGTGCCGCATCGTCCGGTGCGCGTTGGCGAACATCGCGATCCAGAGATCGTGGCTCTCGTCGAGGAACGGCGGGAACGGAAGCACCCGGTCGACCGCCTCCCGGCGCATCGCCATCGCGCACCCGTAATAGGGAGCGACGCCGGCGAGGATCCTCAGCGCGTTGCGGACGCCGTGGCGCGAGGTGACCGACCGCAAGCGCCAGGGACGTCGGGTGATCGGGTGCGGAAGGGGGTCTCCCGATCCCAGCAGTTCGAGATTCGACGCGGCGACGAGGGAATCGTCGAGGGCGGCGACGAACCGGGCGCGGCGGCCAGGGATCCACACGTCGTCCTGATCGGCGAGCATCACCACGTCGCCCGTCGCGTGCCCGAGCGCCTCCTCGAACGTGCGGACGTAGCCCCGGTTGTCCGCGCGCAGATGCACGCGGACGCGCGGGTCGTCGAGGCGCATCAACAGGTCGGGGGTCTCGTCGCGCGAGGCGTCGTCGACGATCACGACCTCGTCGTGCGCCTCGAGTTCGGCGAGGATCGACGCGAGCTGGGGCTCCAGCCATCGTGCGCCGTTGTACGTCGCCATGCAGACGCTGACGCGCGTGTCGTTCATCGGGCTCCCTCCGCGGCGGGACGGCGGAAGGCGCGGCGCAGCACCAGCACCTGGTACCCCGCGACGCACAGCTCCGATACGGCGACGGACCAGGCGATCGCGGCCACGTCGCCGATGATCGCGAAGATCAGGATCAGCGGGGCGCCGACCAGCGCGCCGATGAAGGTCGACACCGCGAGCGCCCTGACGCGTCCGACGACGACGAGGCAGGCGTAGCCGACGACGGCCGCCGTGGCGATGCCGACGAATGCGACGCCCAGCGGAACGGACACCTCCCACGGCACGACGTTCTCCCCGAGCGACAGCACGGCAGACGCCCAGGGGCTGAGCGCACCGATCAGGGCGCCGGCGATCACACCGATCCCCGCCGCGGCGAGGGAGGCGATGCGAGCCCGGCGACGGAAGTCCGCGGCCGGATCCGGCACCCAGCTCTGGAAGAACTGCTGGATGGGGAGAAACGCGACGGACGCGTACTTGAAGAGCCGATCCGCCATCGCGTACATCGGCTGCAGAGCGGGGAGGAACGCCTGCACGGCGATCATGGGCAGCGTCACGTAGAGCCCGCTGATGAGCGTCGCCGACACGGCGTGCACCTGGCCGGAGAGGGCGCCGCGGAAGGTGACGACCGGCGCATCGGCGGTGCGCGATCCGCGGAGCACGACGACCGCGTCGATGACGATGGCGGCCGCGTAACCGAGGCCCTGTCCGACGAGGTAGACCCACAGCTCACCGGTGACGAGTGCTCCGATGATGCCGGCGACCGCGCCCAGAACGGTCGGCAGCGTGTCGCAGAGGAGCAAGCGCTTCGGCCGTCCCTCGCCGGTGAAGTACCAGGTCGCGCCGAGATTCGGAAGCAGGTACACGGCGGCTCCGAGGAGCGACACCGCGACATCGCCCCGCGTGAGCAGCGCGAGGAGCACGGCGACGACCGGCAGCACGAGCACGTACAGGAGCACGCGCGCCCGCAGCGACGACCGGTAGAAGGAGGGGCGGTCCCCCGGCAGGATCCCCGCCACCGTGGCCGCGCCCGTCGCGCCCCATCCGAACGCGACGAGGATGCCCCCGAACTGCGCCACGGTCTGGATGAGCGCGAGCGTGCCCCAGGTCGGCGCGCCGAGGGCTGCGATGAGCAGCGGCATCGAGACGACACCGAGCACGGTCACGACGACCACCGAGACGGTGAACCCG
>DAMDKH010000371.1:0-1974 GCA_032099965.1 Microbacterium sp. | reverse complement strand
CGGCGGACCCATCAGCGCGGTGCCGTAGCGGGGGAGAGCGTCACGGATCGCCGCAGGCGTCGCGCCTGCGCCCGTCGGCGAGAGCGAGGTGCGCCAGGTCGGCACGCCGAGCAGCACGGCATCCGGCCGGTCGGCGGCGTCGAACGCCGGCCATCCTCCGGCGCGGGGCCAGAGCGGATCGTGAGAGAGGGCCATGTCAGACTCCCGGGATCAGGGCGTGGGCGATCGTGAAGATGGCGAGGCCGGCGAGAGCACCGACGATCGTGCCGTTGAGGCGGATGTACTGCAGGTCGCGGCCGACCATCAGCTCGATCTTCTCCGTCGTCTCGGCGGGGTCCCACCGCTCCACGGTGTCGGTGATGATCGAGGCGATATCGTGCCGGTACCGGTCGACGAGGAAGACCGCCGCCTCCGACACCCAGCTGTCGACGCGATGCTGCAGCGCGGGATCGGTGGTCAGCCGCTCGCCCACCTCCTGCAGAGCGCGGGTCGCGCGACGTCGCAGCCCGCTCTCCGGATCGGCGAGGGCGGCGAGGAGGCCGTTCTTGGCGGTGTTCCACGCTTCGGCGGCGAGGGCGGCCACGCGCGGGCTGTCGAAGAGGGTGGCTTTCGCCGCCTCCAGCTTGCCCCGCGTCACCTCGTCGTGCTGCAGGTTGTGGGCGAGGCGATCGAGGTAGCCGTCGATCGCCACGCGCGCCGGATGCGCGGGGTCGGCCTGCACGGCCTTCACGAACCGCACGGCCTCCCCGTAGACGGTGTCGTCGACGAAGCGATGGGCGAGCCGGGGCATCCAGGAGGGCAGGCGGCGCGAGATGAGACCGCGGAACGACTCCTCGTTCGCATCGAGCCACTTCGCGATCGTCTCGACGGCGAGATCGACGGCGCCGCGGTGCGCGTCGGCCTCGACGATGCGACTCAGCCAGGCACCTGCGGGCGGACCCCACTCGGGGTCGATCAGGTGCTCGCGCGCGAGGTCGGAGATCAGATCGCGCACGTCGTCGTCACTCAGGGCGTTGAGCACCGCCGTGGCGATCGTGGCGCCCTCGGAGGCGACCCGCTCGGCGTGCGGCGTCTCGCGCAGCCACTCGCCGGCGCGGCGCGCGATGGCCGTCGACGCCAGCTTGGTGCGCACGACATCCGAGGCGAGGAAGTTCGTCTCGATGAACTCCCCGAGGGTGCGGCCGATCTCGTCCTTGCGATTCGGGATGATGGCCGTGTGCGGGATCGGCAGGCCCAGGGGGCGCCGGAACAGCGCGGTCACGGCGAACCAGTCGGCCAGTGCTCCGACCATGCCGCCCTCCGCCGCAGCCCGGACGTAGGCCAACCACCCCATCCGCTCCTGGAAGGCGAAGGCGAGCACGAAGACCACGGCCATGAAGATCAGGGCGCCGAGAGCGACCGCCTTCATGCGTCGGAGCGCACGGAGCCGTCCCTGGTCGGCGGGCGAGAGCATCGCCATCGGAGTGCGCGGCATGAAGGCATCCTTTCACGCTCGTCCCCTCTCCCGGCGGAGTAGCCTCGATGGGTGATCGAAGACATCAAGAAGCGCGCCCTCCACCGCACGGCCATCCTCGAGGGTCAGCTGCGCGGCGTCGCGCGGATGATCGAGAACGAGGACTACTGCATGGACATCATCACGCAGTCCCGGGCGATCCAGCGATCGCTCGAATCGCTCAACCGCCTGCTGCTCGAGAACCACCTGCGCACGCACGTGACCCACATGTTCGAGAACGGTGGGGACGAGCGCGAACAGGCCGTCGGCGAACTGCTCAAGGCATTCGACTTCGACGCCAAGTAGTCGTCGGCATCCGCCGCGAGGCCGTCGGGGACGGGCCCGGCACGACGACAGCGCCGCCGGATCATGCGGGGTGCGGCGGTCAGCCCTCCCGCGGTCCCAGCCAGGCGCTCGCCGCCGTGGCGTGCGCGGACTCGGGGTCGGACGGATGGAACGCGCCCGCCAGCACGTCGCGATAC
>DAMDKH010000370.1:0-1984 GCA_032099965.1 Microbacterium sp. | reverse complement strand
CGATCCCGTCGGGCGCGCGGTCGGCGGCCACCGGATGCCCAACGGCATCACCCTCGAACAGGTGCGCGTGCCGTTCGGGGTGGTGGGGGCGATCTACGAGGCCCGGCCCAACGTGACGGTGGACATCGCCGCGCTCGCACTGCGCTCCGGCAACGCGGTGGTGCTGCGCGGGGGGAGCGCCGCCCGCGAGTCGAACACCGTGCTGGTCGACGTCATGCGCGAGGCCGTGGCGGGAGAAGGGCTCACCGCCGAGGCCATCCAGACCGTCGACGACTTCGGACGCGACGGCGCCACGGCGATGATGCAGGGGCGCGGGCTCATCGACGTGCTCGTCCCGCGGGGGAGTGCGGGCCTGATCGAGACCGTCGTGACCCAGTCCACCGTTCCCGTCATCGAGACCGGTGCCGGGAACGTGCACGTGTTCCTCGACGAGTCGGCGCCGGACGACTGGGCCCGCGACATCGTCGTGAACGCCAAGGTGCAGCGTCCCAGCGTGTGCAACGCCGTCGAGACCGTGCTCGTGCACCGCCAGGCGGCGCCTCGTCTCGTGCCGCTCATCGCCAGCGCCCTGCAGAGCGAAGGCGTCGCCATCCACGGCGACGACATCGTGGCGGGCTTCGTGCCCAACGTCATCCCCGCGACCGAGGAGGACTGGGCGACGGAGTACCTCAGCCTCGACGTCGCGATGCGGATCGTCGACTCTCTCGACGACGCGCTCGCGCACATCCGTCGGTACAGCACCGGGCACACCGAGTCGATCGTGTCGACGGATGCGCGCAGCATCGAGCGCTTCCTCGCCGAGGTCGACTCGGCGGTCGTGATGGCCAACGCGTCCACGCGGTTCACCGACGGAGCCGAGTTCGGGTTCGGCGCGGAGGTCGGCATCTCGACCCAGAAGCTCCATGCCCGCGGTCCGATGGGGCTGACCGAGCTCACCAGCACGAAGTGGCTGGCGCGTGGGTCCGGGCAGACGCGCGGCTGAGGACTAGACTGGAGTGCGCTGCACCGAGTCAGGTCACGAAACGGAGAAACGATGAACCTCATCGCACAGGTCGCGATGGCCGCCGCTGAAACCGAGCACCACGGCAACGTGGCCCTCGAGACGCTGATCTTCGGCGTGATCGCGGCGATCGTGTTCGCGTTCCTCGGCTTCGTCACCCTGTCGTACCGCCACGTCGCGAACCGCCACTCGGCCAAGGCCGACGCCTGGGCGGCGAAGCACGGCAAGGACGGCCACGAGGCGGGACACGGCCACTAAGGCACCATGGAGACCGCGACCTCGCGCGCTCCGCGCATCGGCGTGATGGGCGGGACCTTCGACCCGATCCACCACGGCCATCTGGTCGCGGCGAGCGAGGTCGCGCATTCGTTCGACCTCGACGAGGTCGTGTTCGTTCCCACGGGGCGCCCCTGGCAGAAGTCGGATGTCACCCCCAGCGAGCACCGCTACCTCATGACGGTGATCGCCACGGCCTCGAATCCGCGGTTCACGGTGAGCCGCGTCGACGTCGACCGGGCGGGCCCGACCTACACGATCGACACGCTCCGCGACCTGCAGCGCGAGCGCCCCGACGCCGAGCTCTTCTTCATCTCGGGAGCAGACGCCGTGGCGCAGATTCTCAGTTGGAGGGACCATGATGAGCTGTGGAAGCTGGCGCACTTCGTCGCCGTCTCCCGGCCGGGGCACGTCCTGAGCACCGACGGGCTCCCGAGCGACAACGTCAGCCAGCTGGAGGTGCCGGCGCTGTCGATCTCGTCGACGGCCTGCCGTGCACGCGTCCGCGAGGACCAACCGGTGTGGTACCTCGTCCCCGACGGCGTCGTCCAGTACATCGCGAAGCATCATCTGTATCGGAGCAAGGCATGACCACATCGGATCAGCACGATAAGAGTCCGCTGACGCGCAAGCAGCTGCGGGAGGCCCGGGAGACCGGCGCGACGCCGGTCATCAGCGACGAGGCGGCGGAGGCCGCGGCAGCGGCGC
>DAMDKH010000369.1:0-1987 GCA_032099965.1 Microbacterium sp. | reverse complement strand
CGCGATCGACGACATCGCGGGCGGCGGCACGAGGGTGAGCGTGACCTGGTGAGCGATTCGATCCGGCTGCTGCTCGTCGACGACCAGGCCCTCGTCCGCGGGGCGATGGGCGCCCTGCTCGAGCTCGAGCGGGACCTGACCGTCGTCGCCGAGGCGGCGGACGGCGCCCAGGCAGGGGAGAGGGCGCGCGAGACCCGGCCGGACGTGTGCCTGATGGACATCCAGATGCCCGGGGTCGACGGTATCGCCGCGACGCGGTCGGTGCGGGCGGCGAGTCCCGCCACGCGGGTGCTCGTCGTCACCACCTTCGCCCGGCCCGGCTACCTTCGGCAGGCGCTCGAGGCGGGGGCGAGCGGGTTCATCGCGAAGGACACCCCGGCCTCCGAGCTCGCCCATGCCGTGCGGCGTGTGCACCAGGGGCTGCGGGTCGTCGACTCTGCGCTCGCCGAGGCCTCGCTGTTCGAGGGCGCCAATCCCCTGAGCGAGCGGGAGCAGCAGGTGCTCCGGCTGTCCGCCGACGGTCGGGCCATCGCCCGGATCGCGGCCGAGGTGTTCCTCTCGGCGGGGACCGTGCGCAATCACCTCTCGTCGGCCATCGGCAAGACCGCGACGGAGAATCGCGTGCAGGCCGCCCGGGTCGCGCGCGACAAGGGCTGGATCTAGACGCGTCCGAACAGGTCGGGGTCGACGGGACGCTGCGCGCGGGGGAGCTTCTCGACGACCAGCCGGTACGACTCGGTCACCAGCTCCTCGACGAGACCGTCTTCGAGCGACGGTCCGGGTTGCAGCGTGATCCAGTGCTTCTTGTTCATGTGATACCCGGGGACGATGTCGGCGAACGTCGCGCACAGGGCCACGGCATCATCGGGATGCGCCTTCACCGTCACCCGCCCTGTGCCGTCGCGCGGCAGGAGGAGGAAGACCCGGCCCCGCACTTTGTACACGTCCCACTCCGGCCCGAAGGGCGTGCTGGGTTCGGCCCCGGGAAGCTCGTCGGCGCGAGCGGCGGCGGCTCCGGTGAGGCGATCGGCGTCCATGTCAGAACAGCCGATCCGAGCCCTTGTCGTCGGCGCGCGGGGCGGCGACGACGCGGTCGTCGAGCGAGGCCGCCGCGAGCAGCGCCTCGTCGATCAGCTCCCGGTCGCCCTGCGCCGTCAGCCAGTCTCGAGCGAAGGGGGTGGGGATCAGCACGGGCATCCGGTCGTGGATGTCGGCGAGGTGCGGGGGCGCCGGTCGCATCACGATCGAATAGCAGGTGAACCATTCGCCGTCGGCCGTGCGCCCGCGCTGGGTCACGGCCGCCATCCCGAAGAGGGTGTCGGCGCCGAGGCCGAACTCGTGCCACACCCGCTCGGGCTTCTTCATCTCGTACCAGCCCGTGGCCGGCACCAGTGCGCGGTTCTTGAGGCCGCCGGGTCGCTCCTGCAGGCGTTCCGAGCGGGTGTTGATCGACGGGAAGCGCGCGGGCGCCCCGTCGACGAGGAAGCCCCACCACGCCGGCTCGAGCGCCGCGCGGCCGTCGGAGTCGACGATCACGGGGTTGAGGTTGCGCAGGTTCTTGCCGGTGGGGCGCAGCGTCTCGCCCTGATTGCGCTGTGCCCAGTCGCGCAACCCGTCGAGCACCTCGACGTCGGCCTCGGCCAGCAGTTCGGCCTCGGTGAAGCGGGGATCCAGTCCGTAGCTCGCGCACATGCCCTCAGGCTAGACCTCCCCACCGACACGCGGGAGTGGGCGGATGCCGGTCGGGTACCGTGAGAGTGATGACCCCGACGCGCGTGCTCCCCGCCCCGCTGGCGATCGGCGGAGCCGTCGCGATCGGCGTCATGACGGCCATCCAGGCCCGCATCAACGGCGTGCTCGGCGTGCGTCTCGGCGACGGCGTGGTGGCGGGGCTGATCTCGTTCTCGGTGGGCACCCTCGCGCTCGCGGCGATCGTCGCCGCGGTCCCCGCGGGGCGCGCCGGCATGGCACGACTCGGCCGGGGCAT
>DAMDKH010000368.1:0-1990 GCA_032099965.1 Microbacterium sp. | reverse complement strand
CCGTGGCGGTGCCGTCGGCGGGGGGAGCCGCGGCGCCGGTCTCGTCGTCGGCGGTGCCGGGCGGTGTCCACGCCTCCGGGTCGGTGGCCGCGACCGATTCGACCGCCACCCCCGTGGAGTCGACCGCCTCGCCGATCAGCTCGAAGACCTGGTCGTTGAGGGGAGTGGCCGGGATCTGCGCGCGCAGATCGGCCAGCTCCCGCTCCAGCGCGCCGAGCTCGGACTGCTGACCGCGCAGGGTCTCGACCTGGATGTCGTAGATGTCGTTGGTGTCGGAGATCTCGTCGGCCTGCTGCTCCGTGGCCCGCGTCTGACTGAACATCGGGAGGGCGACGAGCAGGATGCCGAGCGCCAGCACGACGACGACCGCCAGGCCGCCGGCGAGGTTGATCAACTGCCGCGAGAGGGTCATCCCTCGTCCTCCTCGGTGACGAAGCGACCGGAGTACGCCTCCTGGTTCGTCATGATGCTGAGTTCGTAGACGTGTCGGTTCTTCCCCTCGTCCGACCGCAGCTCTTCGGCGTCGGCATCGAGAACCTCCGGCAGCGACCGCATGTCGCGCACGAGGGGCACGATGTCGAACGGCTCGGGGCTCTCCAGGGTCAGCAGCACCGTGGCCCCGGGTGCGCTCGCCGCATCCTCGGCATCCGGCCCGAGCCCCGTCGTGATGTCGAACCCGATGACCCGCACCCCGGCGGGGAGGGTCGACTGGACCGCATCCGTCAGCGCCGTCCACTCGAAGTCGGGCAGCATCGCATCGGCGCGGAAGGCCTCGAGGTCGCCGAGCATCCGCACGGTGTCGCCCACCTCCGAGAGCGAGGCGATCTCGGTGATCAGCGTGTCGGTGCGGGTGCGCTCCGCGGCCAGGCGCGCCTCGGCGAAGAAGCGCAGCGTCATCGCGCCCGAGATCACGAGCACGGTGACGAGCGCCGCGGCGAGCAGGCCGATGCCCCATCGCCGCAGGAGGCCGCGCCGATAGCGCCGCTCCAGCTCGGCGGGGGGCATGAGGTCGACCCGGGGCATCCCCCCGACGACGAGCACGGACGACGAAGCGTTGCGCGCCATCAGATCCCCTCTCCGAAGACCACACCGAGCGTGCCGACCAGGTCGAGCGCCAGCTCGGGGTCGATCGGGGCCTTCATCGTGCTGAGCGATGCCAGGTCGACGATCTCGACCCGCGTGCCGAGCAGCTGGCCGAGGGCGGCGTGCACCCCGGTGATCGCGGCACCGGCCCCGCTGAGGTGCACGGTGGTCACGGGAGACGACCCCGGCCGGCCGTCGAAGAACTGCACCGTGCTCCGCACCCGCCGAACCATGTCGACGACGGCGGGATCGGTCGCTTCGGCGATGGCGCCGTCGGTGCGCATCGAGGCGCGGGAGCGCAGCGGCGCGACGTCGGAGAGGGTGGGCGGGCTGAAGACCTCGACCTCCGCATCCTCGGCCTCCTCCTGCTCGTGGGCCTCGGCACGCCGGCGCGCGGCGGTGGTGGGCACGTCGATGGGGATGATGCGCACGAACAGGGGGATGCCGTCGCGGGCCACGACGACGTACGTGGTGTGGTCGGTGATGTGCACCATCGCGACGGTCTCGCCCGCGGCGGCGCGCACCGCGGCGAGGCGGGCAAGGCCGAAGGGCATGAGGTCGACGCTCTCGACCTCGAGCTTCGCGGCGGTGAGGGTCGACACCAGCTGCTCCACGGTCTCGGCCACGGCGGCGACGAGGAGTCCGGTGACCTGGTCGCCCTCCTGCGACGCCGGGTAGAAGTCGAGCACGGCCTGGTCGATCGGCACGGGCAGCAGGTCCTGCACCTGGAACGGCAGCGCCTGGCGCAGCACCCGCGCCGGCATCGCCTGGGTCGTGTACTCGCGCACGAGGATGCGGCGGCTGCCGAGGCCGAGCACCACCGAGCGGCTCTTGAAGCCGGCGCGCGCCCAGAGCTGCCGCACGGCGAGCGTGACGGCGTCGGCGTCGAGCACCTCCGAGTCGTGGG
>DAMDKH010000367.1:0-1991 GCA_032099965.1 Microbacterium sp. | reverse complement strand
CCGTGCGGACGTTCCTCACGGTGTGCGGTGATTGGTCACCAGATCGTCACGCGCTCGTCTTCCGGCAGCCACAGCGCGTCGTCGGCGGTCACGTCGAAGGCCTCGTAGAAGGCGTCGATGTTGCGCACGATCTGGTTGCAGCGGAACTCGTTGGGCGAGTGCGGGTCGATGGTGAGCAGACGGAGCGTCTCCGCGTCGCGGCTCTTCTGCTGCCACACCTGGGCCCAGGACAGGAGCAGGCGCTGCACGCCCGTGAGGCCGTCGATGACCGGAGCCTCGGCCCCGCCCAGCGACAACTCGTAGGCCTTGAGCGCGATGCCCAGCCCGCCGAGGTCGCCGATGTTCTCGCCGATCGTGAGGGCGCCGTTCACGTGGTGCTCCGCGTCGAGGCCCTCGGGCACCAGCGCGTCGTACTGCGCGATCAGCGCCTTCGTGCGCTCCTCGAACGCCGAGCGGTCGGCATCGGTCCACCAGTCCTCGAGGCGGCCGTCGCCGTCGTAGCGGCTTCCCTGGTCGTCGAAGCCGTGGCCGATCTCGTGACCGATGACCGCGCCGATGCCTCCGTAGTTGGCCGCCGCGTCGCGCCCGGCGTCGAAGAACGGGTACTGCAGGATGGCCGCGGGGAACACGATCTCGTTCATCGAGGGGTTGTAGTAGGCGTTCACCATCTGCGGCGGCATATGCCACTCGTCGCGGTCGATCGGCTTTCCCACCTTGTCGATGTTGCGGTCGTGCTCGAAGATCGATGCCCGTCGCACGTTGCCGAACAGGTCGTCGCGGTCGATCTCGAGGCTCGAGTAGTCGCGCCACACCGTCGGGTGACCGATCTTCGGGGTGAAGGAGTCGAGCTTCGCCAACGCCCGCTCGCGGGTCTCGGCCGTCATCCACTCGAGGTCGGTGATGCTCTGCCGGTAGGCCTCGATGAGGTGGGCGACGAGTTCGTCCATCGCCGCCTTGGCCGTCGGCGGGTAGTGACGCTCGACGTAGACCTTGCCGATCGCCTCGCCCAGCGCGCCCTCGGTCAGCGACACCCCGCGCTTCCAGCGCTCGCGGAGCGTGGGGACGCCGGTGAGCTCCGTGCCGTAGAACGAGAAGTTTTCCTGCACGATCTCGTCGGTGAGATACGGGGCGGCGGCGTGCACGGCCTTGGCCCGCAGCCACGCCTTCCAGTCGTCGAGCCGCTCATCGGTCAGCAGCCCGCCGAGCCCCTCGAAGAAGCTGGGCTGGGCGACGACGACCTCGTCGAACGCGCCGGGATTCGTCGGGGTGACCGCCTCGCGCCACGGGGTGAGATCGACGCCCGCGAGTGCCTGCAGCTCGTCCCACGTCTTGAGGTTGTAGGTGGCGACGGCATCGCGGCTGCGCACGTTGTCCCAGTGGTGGCCGGCCAGCGCGGTCTCGAGCGCGATGGAGCGATCGGCGTCGTCGGCGGCATCGGCCACTCCCGCCAAGGCGAGGAGGCGTTCGAGGTGCGCGCGGTAGACGGCGCGCGTGCCCTCGAAGGCGTCGAGGCGGAAGTAGCTCTCGTCGGGAAGCGAGAGTCCCGCCTGCACCAGCACGGGGAGGTATCGCTCGGGGTCACCGGGGTCGCCGTCGACGTAGAGGCCGATCACGGCACCGCGGCCGTCGCGGTCGAAGGCGCCGACGGTGCGCAGGAGCGCGGGGATGCCGTCGACGGCGTCGATCTCGGCGAGCGTCCCGGCGAGGGGCGCGGTGCCGGCGGCGGTGATGCGCTCGGTGTCCATGAAGCTCGCGAACAGGTCGCCGATCTTCCGCGCGGTCGTGCCGGGCTCGGCGCTCTGGGAGTCTTCGATGATCGCCCGCACATCGGCCTCCGCCTGCTCGGCGAGCAGATGGAACGACCCCCACCGCGCCTTGTCGCCCGGGATCTCGGTGCGCGCGAGCCAGGCTCCGTTGACGTGGCGGTACAGGTCGTCCTGCGGGCGGATGTCGGAGCTGAACTCGTCGAGGGCGAGGCCCGAAGGAAGCGC
>DAMDKH010000366.1:0-1996 GCA_032099965.1 Microbacterium sp. | reverse complement strand
CGGCGCCTCGCGCGCCGCATCCGCCGACGGCAGTGCCGGTGCCCCGTACCGCAGCCTCCAGGCGGCGGTGAACGCCTCGCCCTCGCGCTCGACCATCGTCGTGCGCGGCGGGGAGTACCACGAGTCGGTCGAGGTGCCGTTCTCCAAGACCCTCACGATCCAGGCGTACCCGGGCGAGGCCGTGTGGTTCGACGGTTCGCGCCGCGTCTCGTCGTGGACGAAGTCCGGCTCGGCCTGGGTCAGCGGCGGATGGACCGCCGAGTTCGACGACGACATGCTCGACGGCAACGCGAGCTGGTTCGTCGACCCCGCCTACCCGATGGCCAACCACCCCGACATGCTGTTCATCAACGGGGTCGCGCAGAAGCAGGTCGCCTCGGCATCCGCCGTCGTGCCCGGCACGTTCGCGGTCGACGACCGAGCCGACCGGCTCATCCTCGGCACCGACCCCGCCGGCAAGGAGGTGCGCGCGAGCGACCTCGGACAGGCGTTCAACGTGCGCTCCGCCGACTCGCAGCTGCTCGGGTTCGGCGTGCGCCGCTACGCCACCTCGTACGACGTGCTGGGCACCGTGCGCATGCACAACGTCGGCGTCACCCTGCGCGACCTGGTGATCGAGGACAACGCCACCATCGGCCTCTTCGTGGGCAACGACCGCGCGACCGTCGACGACCTCACGATCCGCCGCAACGGGCTGCTCGGGATGTCGTTGACCACCGCGTACGACTCCACCGTGTCCGACTCGCTCATCACCGACAACAACGTCGAGCGGTTCAACGGCTCGCCGGTCGCCGGGGGCATCAAGGTCACCCGCTCGCGCGGCGTCGACATGACCAACGTCGACACGAGCCGCAACGTCGGCAGCGGCACCTGGTTCGACGAGTCGTGCTACGACGTGAACATCGTCGACGTCACGTCGAACGACAACACCGAGATCGGCATCCACACCGAGCTCTCGTCGAAGGTCGTCATCGCGCGCAGCCAGACGTTCGGCAACCGCGAGGGCATCCGCGTGTTCGACACCGAGAACGTGCTCATCACGAACAACGATCTCGGCGACAACGCGCGGCATGACATCAACCTCATGCAGGACGAGCGCCGCCAGGCGACGCACCGTGTGGGTCGCGACCCGCGCGTCACCGGCGTCGACCCGACGGTCACGTGGATCACGCGCGACATCACGATCCGCAACAACGTGTTCGGGGCCGGAGGGCCGCGCGCGATCTTCGCGCACGACACCCGCACCGGGCGCGCCGTGGACGGATGGAACCTCGCCATCGACGGCAACCTGTTCAGCCAGTCGAAGGGCGGCCCGTCGATGGTCACGTGGGGAGGCTCGGGCGACGTCTACGAGACGTTCTCGACCCCGCAGGCGCTCGCCGCGGCGAAGAACCCCGGCTGGCGCAATGCGATGACGGCGGCACCGGAGCCCTTCGCGGCCATGGCCGACGACATCGCCGCGAACCGGGGCATCGCCCGTCCGCTCTCGACGGCCACGGCGACACTGCTCGGTCTCGCGCCGGGCACGGTGCTCCTGGGCAGCGGGCACTGACGGTCGGTGAGCCCCGCCCCGGAACGCACACCGGGGCGGGGCTCGCACGGCGCGTCATCGCGCCCCCGCCCTCCGGCGGGCACAATGGTCGGATGACCGCCGACTCGCGCCGCCCGCATCTGCTCGTGCACGCCGGCTGGGAGCTCTTCGGTTCCGATCGGATGCTGTGCGAGACGGCACGCGGATTGCGGGAGGCGGGGGAGCGCGTGGTGGTGGCGCTTCCCGCACACGGCCCGCTCGTGGAGGCGCTGCAGGCCGAGGGGGTTGAGGTGCTCATCCCGCCGATGTTCGCGCTGCGCAAGTCCGCCCTGCGCCCGGCCCGGTGGCTGCGCACCGCCCGGGACATCATCCGCGGCACGGTCGCCTCGGTCGTGATCGTGCGACGGCTGCGCCCGCGCGCCCTCTACGTCAGCACCATCGTGTTGCCCCTCTGGCCCGTGGTGG
>DAMDKH010000365.1:0-2000 GCA_032099965.1 Microbacterium sp. | reverse complement strand
CCCGGCGACCGAGGCCCCGGCCCCGCGAGCGACGCTCGACCCGAGCATCTCCGGGCAGACCGCCGAGCAGGAGACCTGCGCCGGGGGCCGCCAGCGCTGAGCGGACGCCCCGGACGGCGTAGGCTCGCGAGCATGGGACGGACGCGCGCGCGGGATACGGAGCATCCGCAGGCGCGGCTCGACCACGGCGGCATCGCGACCATCGTCCCGTCGGAGTTCACGACGGGGTTCGAGCTCATCGTCGACGGCACCCCGCAGTCGCACGTCGACCTCGACGACCCCACGCACCTGCACTTCGAATACATCGTGCGCATGGGGGCGGTCATCGATCAGCTGCCGGAGGGGCCGCTCACGGCCGTGCACCTCGGCGCCGGCGCCCTGACCATCCCCCGCTACATCGAAGCGACCCGCCCCGGCTCCCGCCAGCAGGTCATCGAATGGGAGGCTCCCCTCGCGCAGCTCGTGCGCGCGCACCTCCCCCTGCCGCGGGGCGCGTCCATCCGCCTCCGCATCGGCGACGCGCGGGACGGGATCGGCAAGCTGCCGGACGCCCTGCGGGGCTCCTGCGACCTCGTCGTCTCGGACGTGTACTCGGGGGCCCAGACGCCCGCTCACCTCACCAGCGTCGAGTTCTACCGCGAGGTCGCCGAGCTGCTCGCCCCGCACGGCGTGCTCCTCATCAACGTCGCCGACGGACCCGGGCTCGCCTTCGCCCGGCGCCAGGTCGCGACCGTGGCCGACGTGCTGCCCGAGGTGGCCGTGCTCGCCGATACGCAGGTGCTCAAGGGGCGGCGGTTCGGCAACCTCGTGGTCGCCGCATCCGTCTCCCCGCTGCCCACCACGTGGCTGCCGCGGGTGCTGGCGGCCGGCCCGCACCCGGCCAAGATCGCGCAGGGTGCGGAGGTGCGGTCGTTCGTACAGGGCGCACGGACGGTGACCGACGCGGATGCCGTGGCCTCTCCGCGCCCCGACTCCTCGCTCTTCCTGCGCTGATCCGTCACCCGGATCCCGGCTCGCGGGCGTGCCCTGCGGACGACGGCCGCGACCCGAGGCAGACTGTTCGGGGACGCTGCGGAAGGAGAGCAATGAGTTTCATCCGGGGATACGACCGGGAGACCCTCCGCGAACTGGTCGACACCGACGAGTGCGCGGCACGGCTCGAGGAGATCGAGACGCAGCGCAGCCTTCCCGCTCTGCTGGAGCGCGTGTGGCTGCTGAAGGTGCTGGGCCGCCTCGATGAGGCGCTGACGCTGGCCGAGACCACCGTGCGGCAGGCGCGCATGGCCGGCACGCGCAAGGACCTGCTGCGGGCGCGCGTGCTGCACGCCACGGTGCTGCAGTATCGCGGGGCGTACGCCGCCGCCGACCAGGAGCTCGGCGCCTGCGCCGAGGAGGCCGAGGGGCAGGGGTGGATCACCGTCGCCGCCTTCGCGCACCAGCACCGGGGCAAGAACGCCTTCGACGCGGGCGACGACGAGGCCGCGCGAGAGAGCTTCAAGCGGTCGCTGTTCCTGCGCCGTGAGGCAGGAGCCGAAGACCGCGAACTCGAGCTCGCGCTGTTGGCGATCGATGCCGTCGAGCGCCGCCGCACCACCGCTGCGCCGGAGTGTCGGCGGCATGGCCTAATCTGAGCGCATGGCCGATCTCGACCGGGTCCGCATCTGGGCCGAGGCTCTCATCGCGATGCATCTCGACGAGAGCTGGTCGTTCGGTTTCGATCACGCGAAGCGCCGCGCCGGGCAGTGCGACTACACGCGCCGACGCCTCACCGTGTCGCGCTACCTGGCCGCCCGCTTCGACGACGACGAGATCCACCAGGTGCTGCTGCACGAGGTCGCCCACGCCCTCGCCGGGCACGAGGCGGCCCACGGTGCCGAGTGGAAGCGCGTGGCCCGCGACCTCGGCTACGTGGGCGGCACGACGCACCGCGGCGAGACCGCCGTCGAACTCGCACCCTGGATCGGCCGCTGCCCCGCGGGGCATGAGACGTACCGCCACCG
>DAMDKH010000364.1:0-2008 GCA_032099965.1 Microbacterium sp. | reverse complement strand
CGCGTCGCGGGTCGAGCCCGCACCCCCCGCGGCGTTCCCGGTGCGGCCGGCGTCGACGCGGCGTGCACCCTCCTGCACCGCGTCCGTCCTCCGGGGCTCCCCAGCCCCGGCATCCGTCCCGTCCCTTTCCGTCGTCGTCTCCGACGCGGAACCTCGCGTCGTCTCCGACGCGGAATCCTCGACACCCGTCATGCGCGCGTCTTCCGCCTGCGGGGCGCCCCGGCGCGCGATCCTCGTCCGTACACGAGATACATGGTGACACCCATGATGATCATGAGTAGCACCGTGTAGACGAACGTGATCGGCATCGCGTCGAGGTTGTTCTCGCCGCGCGTGCTCTCCTGGATCGCCACACCCAGCGGCTTGTACAGCGGGTGGTACAGGAAGATCGCCGCGTCGTAGTCGTCGAGCAGGCTGTTGAAGTTCAGCGCGGTGATCGCGGCGGCGGTCGGCAGCACGAGCGGGATGAGGATGCGGCGGAAGGTGGTGAGCGACTTCGCCCCGAGGATGCGCGAGGCGTCTTCGAGGGAGTCGGGCACCGACGCGAACCCCGCTTTGAGCAGGCGGAGCGTGAACGGGATCTTCACGCTGATGTAGGCGATGAGCAGAAGCACGGGCGTGCCGGTGAGCACGATGCCGCCCACGATCCCCTGGGGGCGGTCGAACGCCATCACCAGCGCGAGCGCGATGAGCACGATCGGCAGGATCCACGGGATGTGCAGCACGTATTCGATGGCGCTCGTCAGCACGTTGCGGTGCTGCTGGAGCATCCGTGCGACGAACAGGAGTCCGCCGACGACGATGACCGAGGCGAGCGCGCTGTAGACGACGCTGACGATGAACGGCCGCAGCGCCTCGGCGCTGGAGAACACGGTGACGTAGTTGTCGAGCGTGAAGCTGTCGGGGGTGATCCCACCGGCGAGGATGCTGCGCGCGTCGACGAACGAGAAGATCACGATGAGCACGACGGGGGTGAGGTAGATCAGCCACAGCAGGTACGCGACGAGGTGCACGACGGCGTTCGCGAACGGGTTGCGGATCTGCTGCTTCTCGATGGGCGTCGCCACCTTGGCGACCGAGAAGTACACGCCCGACTTCTCGGCGCGGTTCATGATCGCGAGCAGGATGATGGTGGCCACGCCCAGCACGATGGCGAGGAGCGCCGCGATGTCGCGGGTCACCGGGCTGCGCGAGAGGTCGATGATGAGCGGGGCGACGGTCTGGAAGTCGGGGCCGCCGAGCACGAGCGGAGCGGTCAGGGCGCCGAGGCCGATGAGGAACGTGAGCACCGTCACGGCGAACAGCATCGGCTTCATGACCGGCAGCACGATGCGCCGCAGGATGGTCCAGGTCGACGCGCCCATGAGCTTCGCCGCCTCGATCGAGGCGTAGTCGACCTTCGCGAGCGACGACGACAGGAACAGCATGTGGTTGGTCGTGGTGGCGAAGGTCATCACGAACACCACGGCGAAGTAGCCCGAGAACCAGTCGCGATCCATCTCGGGGTTGATGTTCACGAGCAGGTTCGTGACGAATCCGAACTTGCCGTAGATGAAGTTGTAGCCGGCGGCGAGCACGATGCCGCCGTAGATGAGGGTCGTCGCGTAGCCGAGCCACAGCAGCTTCGCCCCGCGCACCCGGAAGTACTGCGTGACCAGCACGATGAACACCCCCACGACGTTCACCGTGATCGACAGAGTGATCGCCAGCAGGAAGCTGTTGCCGAGGGTCTTCAGCGCGCGCTCGCTGCCGAGCAGCTTCTCGATCGCCCGAAGGCTGAACTGCCCGTCGGGGAAGAACGTGGTGCCGAGCAGTGCCGCGTTCGGCAGCACGAGAAACGCCGCGGCGAACCAGATCACCACGATGCCCGTCACCCAGGCGAGCGGCGAACGGAGCATCGAACGGATGCCGCCGCGCCGGCCGCGCTTCGACGGTCGGCGTCGCTCTGCGGCCTCCTCGACGTCGACCGCGGTCGCGGTGACGGCCCCGGGGGCGTCGGTCATCGCCG
>DAMDKH010000363.1:0-2047 GCA_032099965.1 Microbacterium sp. | reverse complement strand
GCCCGCACTGACCGCGCGGGTGTTCGCGACGCTGGGCGGCGAGCCGGCCGCCCTGGTGCGCACCACCGTCGCCGCGACGATGCAATCCGGCGGCACGGCGGCCAACGTCCTCCCCTCGCAGGCGTCGGCGACCCTCAACTTGCGCGTCGCGCTCGGGGAGACCACGGCCCAGGTCGTGCGCCGGGTACGGCGGCGCGTGCGTGATCCGCTCGTGGTCGTCGAGGTGATCGAAGCCAGCGAACCCTCTCCGGAGTCGTCGACCGAGAACCCGCAGTTCGCGCTGCTCGCGGAGGCGCTCGCCGCGTCGCACCCCGGAGTGCCGGCGGTGCCCTACGTCATGATGGCCGCGACCGACTCCCGCCACTTCCACCGCTTCTCGCCGGCGGTGTACCGCTTCGCTCCGCTCGAGATGTCGAACGCCCAGCGGGCATCGATCCACGGCGTCGACGAGAAGGTCGAGATCGCGGCCCTCGAACGGGGCGAACGCTTCCACCGCGCGCTGCTCGAACGGCTAGGGTGATCCCAGACGCCCCGCCGCGGCACGCTCGACCCGGATCCCGTGCCGTCGGGGCCGGGAGAGAAGCAGGAGTCGCGATGACGCGCACCCGCACCTTCGGGGCCCTCGCCGCCGTGGTCGGCTACCTCGCCTTCGTGGAGTTCACGAGCGGCGTGCTGCAGGGCTACTACACCCCGATGCTCACCGACATCGCGCGCCACCTCGACATCCACGACGCCGACGTCAACTGGTTCGAGGGCACGCAGCTGATGCTGTCGGCGCTCGTCGTGCCCGCGTTCGCCAAGCTCGGCGACATGGTCGGGCACAAGCGGATGCTGTTGATCTCGACGGCCCTCACCGCGGCCGCAGCCCTCGTGCTGCCGTTCACCGACTCGTTCGCCGTGTTCCTCGTGGCCTGGACGCTCATGGGTTTCTACGTCGTGTGGCTGCCGCTGGAGATCGCCCTCATCTGGTCGCGGGCGCGGCGGCTGGAGGGACGCTCGACGATCACCGCCAAGGCCGCCGGGCTGCTCGTCGCCGCGCTGGAGGGCGGCGCCATCCTCGGGGCGCTCGCCGGCGGCCAGCTCGTCGACGTACTGCCGTTGACGGTCGTGCTGCTCGTGCCCGCCGTGCTCATCGTCGTCTGCTTCTTCGTGATCCTGTTCGGCGTCAAGGAATCGCCGGATCCCGCCGGCGGCGCGTTCGACACGGTGGGGCTCGTGCTCATCTCGCTCGCGCTCGTGTGCTTCACCGGCGGGCTCAGCCTCCTGCGGCGCGACGGAGGACTCGGCGACCCGTGGTCGTGGACGGTCGTGGTCCTCGGCATCCTGCTCGTGGTGCCGTTCGCGATGTGGGAGCTGCGCCGCGACGATCCCCTCATCGACGTGCGGATGTTCCGCTCGCCCGCCCTGGGACCGGTCTTCCTCACCGCCGGGCTCTTCGGGGTGAGCGTGCTGGGCGCGCAGGCGCCGCTGTCGACGTTCGCGCGCACAGATCCGGGCGTGTACGGCTACGGTCTGGGGACCAGCGGGTTCCAGACCTCGCTGATCATCGGGCTGTACCTGATCGCGATGATCGCCGGCGCCCTGCTGTTCCCGCTCGCGGCGCGGCGGGTGACTCCCCGGCGCACGTTGCTGGTCGCCTCGCTGCTGGTGGGTGCGGGCTTCCTGCTCTTCGTTCCCTTCCACGACACTTACCTGCAGGTGGTGGTCAACATGATGATCGCCGGGCTGGGGTCGGGAGCTCTCGTGGCGGCGCTCCCGGCGGCGGCCGCCTCGGCCGCACCGCCCACCCAGACCGGGGTGGCGACGGGGCTCACCAACTCGGTGAAGACGATCGGCGGTGCGATCGCCTCCTGCGCGTTCGGCATCGCGCTGCTCGGCGGCACGACCCAGGCGGCGGGATCGGCCGCCGGGAGCACCGCGGGGTCGCTCGCGGGCTACATGACGGTGTGGATCGTGTGCGGGGTGACGGCGCTCGTCGCCGCCGTCTGTCTGCTGTTCGTGCCGCGGACCGCGTTCACCGACCGGGCGGTCGAGCCGGTGGCCGCCC
>DAMDKH010000362.1:0-2059 GCA_032099965.1 Microbacterium sp. | reverse complement strand
GCCTCCGGGCGGCGGGCATCCACACCATCGACGAGCTCGCGACCGCGGTCCAGCCGCCGGCGGGCATGAACGCCGACACGTTCGAGAGCCTCCGCGCCCAGGCCGCCCTGCAGCTGCGCGCCGACGCCGAGGGCGCCCCCACCTTCGAGGTGCACTACGCGCCGGCGATCCATACGCTGCCCGTGCCGAGTCACGGCGACATCTTCTTCGACTTCGAGGGCGATCCGCTCTACACCGAGCCGGCGCCCGTCGGAGAGGCGCACTGGGGCATCGACTACCTCTTCGGATGGGTCGACAACGCCGACCAGTACTCGGCGCTGTGGGCGCACAGCTTCGCGGAGGAGCGCCGGGCGTTCGAGACGTTCCTCGACTTCGTGGCCCTGCGTCGCGCCGCCCACCCGGGCATGCACATCTACCACTACGCCCCCTACGAGACCTCGCACCTCGTGGCGATGGCCGCCCGGCACGGTGTGCGCGAGGCCGAGGTCGACCGATTGCTGAGAGAGGGGGTGTTCGTCGACCTCTACCCTCTGGTGCTGCGCACGGTGCGGGTGGGGTCGCGGTCGTACTCGATCAAGAAGCTCGAGCCGCTCTACATGGGCGACGACGTGCGCACCAGCGACGTGCAGAAGGGCGACGACTCGATCGTGCAGTACGTCGCCGCGCGGGAGCTCGCGGCCGCCGGGGCGCGCGACGAGGCCGATGCCGTGCTCGCCGACCTCGCCGACTACAACCGCTACGACTGCGTGTCGACGCGCCGGCTGCGCAACTGGCTCATCGAGATCGCGCGTCGCGAGGGCGTCACCCCGGCCCCGCCCGACGAAGTCGATCAGATCGTCTACGAGCCGTCTCCGCGCTCGGTCGCGCTGCTGGCCGACGCCGAACGGGCGGTGGCGGCGGGCGCCGACGGCCAGGTGCATCGCATCGCGGCCGCGGCGATCGACTACTTCCCCCGCGAGGCCAAGAGCTTCTGGGTGTCGCACTTCCAGCGTCTGCGCGAGCCGGTGACGATGTGGGAGGGCACTCGTGATGTCGTCCGGGTCGACCGCGGAGCATCCCGCGTCCGACGCGACTGGAGCATCAGCGAAGGGCGCCGGGTGATGTCGCGCGAGGTCGAGATCCGGGGCGAGGTGTCGCCGGGCACGACGCTCGGTCCCGGGGTGCAGCCCTTCGCGCTCTACGAGTCGCCGGCGCCGTTCGACGTCGAGGTGCCGTCCCGGGCCGTGCACGTGCCCCATGCCGTGACGGTGACCGAGGTCCTCGACGACGGCCTCCTCGTGACGGAGACGGCGATCCAGGGGCAGACGTGGGACGACCTGCCGCTCGCCCTCACGCCCGCCGCCCCGCCGCGGGTGGTGTCGCTGCAGGGCGCGATCGACGAGTGGGCGGATGCCGTGCACGCCGCCGCCCCGGGATTCCCGTCGGATCCGGCGACCGACATCCTCCGCCGAGTTCCGCCGCGCACCCGTTCCGGTGCGCCGCTGCCCCGGGCGGGCGACGACACCATCGACGCGATCGTGCGCGGCGTGCTCGACCTCGACCACAGCTACGTCGCGGTGCAGGGTCCCCCCGGCACCGGGAAGACGTACACGGGCTCGCAGGTCATCGCACGGCTCGTGAAGGAGCACGGCTTCTCGGTGGGGGTGGTCGCCCAGTCGCATGCCATCATCGAGACCCTCCTCGAGCGCGTCGTCGCCGACGGCGTGCCGGCCGCGCAGGTCGCCAAGGCCCCGAAAGACCCGGAGGGCGAGCACACCTTCACCACCATCCCGAAGAACGGCATGGCGTCGTACCTCGCCGAGCACACGCACGAGGGCGTCGTGGTCGGCGGCACGGCCTGGGACTTCAGCAACACGGCGCGTGTGGAGCGGTCCGGCCTCGACCTCCTCGTCATCGACGAGGCCGGACAGTTCTCCCTCGCGTCGACCATCGCCGTGGCCGCCGGCGCGCGCCGACTGCTGCTGCTGGGCGACCCGCAGCAGCTCCCGCAGGTGAGCCAGGGCGCCCACCCCGAGCCGGTCGACACCTCGGCGCTGGGCTGGCTGACCGACGGGCACGA
>DAMDKH010000361.1:0-2067 GCA_032099965.1 Microbacterium sp. | reverse complement strand
GGCCGCCGACGACGACCCCCGCGCCGCCGCCGTCAGCTCGATGCTGGCGGATGCCGCGCGCGCGTACTTCCACGACGAGCCGCGCGACTACCCCTACGCCGCCGCCGACCACGCGGGAGAGCCCGCCGAGGCGGAGAACCTGGACGACGACGGAGATGTGCCGACCCGGGTGATCGACGTCGTCGAGGCTCCGTCGGAGAGCGCCGAGCAGGTCACCAACCGACCCGCAGACGACCACGAGCACGAGGGCCAGCACACGCACGAGGGCGAGCACACCCACGAGGGTGACGAGCACACCCACGACGGCGAGCACGGCCACGAGGGCGAGCACGGCCACACCCACGAGGGCGACGAGCACCGCCACGGCTGACGCCGCCAGGCATCCTGACGACAGAGCCCTCCGTCACCGTTCGGTGCGGAGGGCTCTCTCGTGCGCCGCGCTCGGCGCGACGGGAGGATCGGCGGCGGGAGGCTCGGTGTCAGGCCGGGCGCGGGCGGATGACCGGGCGACGGCGAGATGACGGCGTGGGGATGGCGCCCGTGGTCGAGACGATCTCCTCGACGTCTGCCGGCTCGTCCGACACGTCGAGGCGCAGCGCCTGCGTGAGCGCCGGGCCGTGCCGGGTGGTCAGGATGAGGCGGCGGTACTGCTCATCACCCGTGAGATCGATGACTACGCTCGGGCGCCGGCGACGGATGAGCACGAAGTCGGTGCTGCCCGCCGCCTTCCACGTGCCCGCGGCGAGCAGCGTCGGAATGTGGGTGCCCGGGTTCGGGACGCCCCGCAGCCACGTCCACGCGTCGTCGGTGAGCTGCACCTTCGTGATGGTCTCGCGCTCGATGCGCAGGTTCTCGCGGTGAAAGCTCGCCGCGCGTTCGAGAGGCGAGAGCACGACCTCGAGTTGCGTCTGGTCCAGGAGCAACGTCACCATGCGACCAGTCTGCCAGCGGCACCCTGCCAGTTGTCTGGATCTTGCTCACAGACGCACAACGATCCGTCGCCCCCGAGGGCGTCAGGGGCGGGCGGATGCGGCAGCCGCCGCCGCCGCGGGGAGCGCCTCCTCGATGCGGGAGAGCTCGTCGTCGCCGTGCGCGGCGGTGAGGAACCAGGCCTCGAAGACGCTCGGCGGCAGGGCGACGCCCTGCTCGCGCATCGCGTGGAAGAACGGGGCGTACCGGAACGACTCCTGGGCCTGCGCCTCCGTGTAGTCGCGCGGCGCGGACGACCGGAACGACGCGTTGAACAGGTTGCCGGCCTCGGCGACCGAGTGCACCACGCCCGCCTCGGCGAGGGCCCGATCGAGCGCGGAGACGAGGCGGTCGGCGGCGGCGTCGATCTTCGCGTACACGTCGGGGGTCGCGAGTCGCAGCGTGGCGAGGCCCGCCGCGACCGACAGCGGGTTCCCCGACAGCGTGCCGGCCTGGTACACCGGGCCCACCGGTGCGAGCAGGTCCATGATCTCGGCGCGACCGCCGAGCGCCGCGAGGGGCATCCCGCCTCCGACGACCTTGCCGAACGTGAGGATGTCGGGGAGGTAGTCCTCGCCCGCCGCGGCCTGCAGACCCCAGTAGCCGGCCGGGTGCACGCGGAAGCCCGTCAGCACCTCGTCGAGGATCAGCAGGGCGCCGTGCGCGTGCGCGGTCTCGGCGAGGAGGCTGTTGAAGCCGGGGAGCGGCTCGACGACACCCATGTTCGCTGCGGATGCCTCGACGATGATCGCCGCGATCCGGGGTCCGTGCTCGGCGAAGACCGCGGCGAGCGCCTCGGGGTCGTTGTAGCGGATGACGAGGGTCTGGGCGGCGATGGGCGCCGGCACCCCGGCGGATCCGGGCAGAGCGAGGGTCGCGACGCCGGATCCGGCCTCGGCGAGGAGGCCGTCGGAGTGGCCGTGGTAGTGGCCGGCGAACTTCACCAGCAGGTCGCGTCCGGTCGCACCGCGCGCGAGACGGATGGCGGTCATCGTCGCTTCGGTACCGGTCGACACGAGGCGCACGCGCTCGACGGGACGCCGGTCGCCGACGCGCACACGGTCGGCGATGAGCGCGGCGAGCTCGACCTCCCCCTCG
>DAMDKH010000360.1:0-2084 GCA_032099965.1 Microbacterium sp. | reverse complement strand
TGACCGGGTCACGCCGGGCCGAACACGCGGGCCGTGCCCGGCGCCCGCGTCCGGCGTCGGGCACGGACGGGGCCGCTACCCGCCCCTCGACGCCTCTCACAGATCCAGCGTGTCGCCCGGGTCGAGGGTGAAGAACTCGCCGCCGTTCTGCTCCGTCGCCCACTGCAGGCGCTGCCGGTGCATGTTCTTGCCGATCACCGACAGGGTCATGTCGTGCGTCCCGAACGCGCGACGGGGCTTCACGGCGAGCACGTAGTCCATCGCGTCGCCGATGCGCAGCCACGGTGCGCCCAGAGGGGCGGCGAGGGTGTCGACGGCGACGTCCTCGGGAACGGCGTACGAGTCGCCGGGGTAGTACAGCTGGTCGTTGATGAGGACGCCCACGTTCTCGATCTGCGGGATGGAGGAGTGGATGACCTCGTGCGTGCCGCCGAAGAACCGCAGGGTGAACTCGCCGATGCTGCGGGTCTCGCCAGGTGCGACCACGGTGATCTCGTACCCCTCGGCGGCCCGGGCGACGGCCGACGGGGCCAGGATCGGGGTCCCGGGGGCGGCGCGGAGAATGCGGTCGAGGTGCTCCGGGGTCCAGTGATCGGGGTGCTCGTGGGTGAGCACGATCGCCACCAGGTCACCGAGATCGGCGAGGGGGGTGGTGAAGGATCCGGGATCGACCAGCAGGGTCTGCCCGTTCTGATCGAGGCGGAGGGTGGCATGTTCGTACTTCGTCACGCGCATGGGTCGAGTCAACTCGCTCCGGTCGGCGCGTGCAAACCCTTGACTTTCCTGCACGGCACGCCCGGGATGCGCGGTGCAGCCCGCTCGATTTGGTGCGCCGAGAATCGCCATGGCATACTTGAACAGTTGTCGCGCGACGGAAACGGAACGCAGACGGCCCCATCGTATAGCGGCCTAGTACGCCGCCCTCTCACGGCGGTAACGCGGGTTCGAATCCCGCTGGGGTCACACAACACCGAAGGCCCCCGGGTGATCCCGGGGGCCTTCGTCGTCCCCTCCGTCTTCGCACCTCTCCCGATCAGTCCTCTTCGGGAGAGGTGCCCGCACGTGCCGACCTGCGTGCACGGGCACGAGTGCGCCGCACGAGCAGGACGATCACCACGATCACGGCCGCGACCGCGACCCAGGGCAGCACGAACCCGGCGGCGATCACCACGGCGTTCAGCGAGACGATCACACCGTTCCATCCGGCCTGAAGACCGTCGGTGAAGCCGGCCGGGTCGGCGGAGGTCGTCGTCGATGCCGGCGTCAGCTGCACCTGGAGGCTCGACATGGCCACCTGATCGTCGAGCGCCGCGAGCTGCTGCTGGTACGACTCCAGTTGCGCCTGCCGCTCGGTCAGTGCGACCTCCGCCTCGATCAGCTCCGAGACCGAGCCCGACTGCTCCATGAGCTCGGTCAGACGCTGCACCGAGGCGGTCGTCGCCTCGACCCGCGCCCGGAGATCGACCGCCGTATCGGTGACATCCTGCCGCGCGATCGACGAGGAGACGACCTGTCCGGTGTCGCCGAGCTCGTCGACCACCGCGGCGAGGTCGTCGGAGGGCACGCGGATGCCGATCCAGCCGTAGTCCGGACCGGGAGCCGCCGGGAGGGAGGAATCGACGTCCCCCCCCGACCGGCCGAGGTCGGTGCTCTCCACGTATCCGCCGTGCTCGTCCGCCAGAGCCGCGAGAGCGTCGGCGGCATCGGGGATGTCGTCCACCTCGAGCGTGGCGAACGCCGTGGCGATGATCTCGCGGCCCTCGCCCGCGATCTCGCCGGGCTGCACGGCGCCGGACTCGGCGGTTCCCGCACCGCTGCGGTCCGCGGCGGCGGCGACCGACCCCAGGCCGGCGGCGATCTCGCCCGCCCCGGCGGCGGCCTCGGCCACGCCGCGGGACATCTCCGACGTGGTGGCCGTCTGCTCCTCGACCGCCGAGGCGATGGTCAGCTGGTAGTCGTTGATCCGGGCGATCACCTGCGAGATCCCGTCGATGGCCCCCACGGCACCGGCGGTGTCGCCCTGGATGGCCTCGACGCGCCGGGCGATGTCCTCGGTGGCCTTGGCGGTCTCCTGGGCGAGCTCC
>DAMDKH010000359.1:0-2093 GCA_032099965.1 Microbacterium sp. | reverse complement strand
CTTCCGCGGCCGCGTCGGTGCGGGGCGTGGTGCGTGCGGCGCGGCGCTCGACGAGCGAGGCCGAGGCTTCCGTGAGGGGGCGGCGCAGGAAGAGCAGCGAGATGCTCGTGCCGATGAGGGCGGCGAACAGCGCGGCGAGCCACCAGAACTCCCGGAAGATCGGGAAGAAGAGCCAGAGGATCGCGAGCGGCACGAGGAACGCGAGCAACCGCAGCACGGTGTAGACGAGGAGGGGTGCGGGCTTCACCTCCCCAGTCTACGATCCGGCGTCTATGCGCGGCCTCAGAGCCCGATCCGGGCGAAGGGGATGCCGCGCACCACGCGGTGGAAGGGATGCTCGCCGAGGGTCCACAGCAGGCGTTCGTCCGGGTCGAGGGCGAGGTCCTCGCACCCCGGCGGGAGGGGCTGGGGGTGGGGACGCAGGGCGTCGCGGGTGCCGGTCCACAGCGTGCCGGGGTCGAGCATCGACGACTGCGACACGAACAGCCGCTCGCCCCAGCGCACCGCGCCCTGCATGCGCGCGATGCCGGGGGTGAACGCGCCGTGCGCGGTGAACGTCTCGGCGTCGGAGGAGGGGAGGGAGAACTCCCCGATCCGCCCGCGCTCGTCGCGCCGGTATTCGCCGATCAGCACCCGTCCCGTCGGAGTGCCGTCGGCGTCGTAAGCGCGGCCGAGGAACGAGCAGCGGAGGTCGACCGGATGCACGCGCGTGCGCACGGCGACCAGCCGCGACCGGCGGAGGAACCCGCGGCGGAGGCGACGGATGGCGGTGAGGTCGAACTCCCAGATGCCGCCGAGGGTGGCGGCGACGAACAGTTGATCGCCCTCCCAGACGAGCCCGCCCGCATGGATCGGCGCGGGGTGCAGGGCGCCGTCGTCCCCCGCGACCGCAAGGGCGACGTCGATGTGGCGCGCCCGCTCCTGGTCGATGAACACGACGCGCGAGCCCAGATGGGTGCCGTCCCGCTGCTGGCGGAACCAGCTCACGGCCAGGGCGCGTCGCCCGCGCAGCACGCCGGTGTCGATGCCCTGCGGGTACCACCGGTTGGTCCAGGCGCGCACCGAGAGCCACCGCAGGTCGCGGGTCTCGCGGGTGCGTCGCAGCATCCGCCGTCCTCGAGCCCGCCGTGTCCACTGCATCCCTCCATCGTGGCGGATGCCCGCCTCCCGCGCCCCCGGACACCCCGCGTTCACCCCGTGGTCGCCGTCCGGCAAGGAACGGCTGAGACGATGCGGCCACCGACCACCCCGGGAGATCCGTGCGCAGCCCCCTCGTCACCGTCATCGTCCCCGCGAAGGACGCGGGCGCGTTCCTCGCGACGACGCTCGAGACGCTGACCCGCCAGTTCGACGACCCCGCGGCGCTGAAGTTCGTCGCCGTCGACGACGGATCCAGCGACGACACGGGGGCGCTGATGCGGCGGTTCGCCGACCGCTTCCCGCACGCCGAGGTGCTCACCAACCCCCGTCCGCTCGGGCTCGCGAGCGCGCGCAACCAGGGGCTCGCGCACGTCGAGGGCGAGGCGTTCTGCTTCGTCGACGGTGATGACTGGATGCAGCCGCAGCGCCTGGCGGTGCTCGCCCGACGGCTCCACGACCTCGGCGCCGACTTCCTGCGCACTGACCACGTCACGGTGCGCGGTGCCGAGCGCACGCTCGTGCGGGCGCCGCATCCGTGGCGGGAGACGACGGTCGTCCCGCGGGATGCGATCCTGCCCGAGAACGAGACGACGATGGTCGACTACCCGTTCGCGTGGGCGGGCATCCTGCACCGACGGATGCTCGACGCCGGGCTCGCCGCCTTCGACGACGGGCTGCACACCGCCGAGGACCGCCCGTGGATCTGGCGCCTGCATCTCGAGGCCGCGTCGTTCGCGGTGGTCGACGCACCGGCCCTGCTCTACCGCCGCGGGGTGGCGACGTCGCTCACCCAGGTGCGCGACCGCCGGCAGCTCGACTTCGCCCGGGCGATGGCCCGGGTGGTCGACATCGTCGCGCAGGACCGCGAGGCCGAGCGCTTCCTCCCGAAGGCCGTCTCGACGGCCCTCGCCCTCAGCAGCCACCACCTCGTGCGGGCGCGCCGCATGCCGCGT
>DAMDKH010000358.1:0-2102 GCA_032099965.1 Microbacterium sp. | reverse complement strand
TCCGGGTTGAGGAGCAGCAGATCCGTGACGCCGAGCTCGTCGAACGCGACCGCCGCTCCCGCGTTGACGCCACCGCCGAAGCCGACGTTGCGGTCGAGGCCGACCAGGTGCCACCCGTGGGCGTCGGCCAGCGCCGAGACCCGTGCGCGCTCGGCCTCCGTCGACCGGTTGTCGACGACGACGATGCGCGCGTCGGGCACGGCCGCCGCGGTCGCGACGAGGTTCTCGGCGAGCAGGTCGGCGGAGCCGTAGTTGACCACCACGATCCCCAGCGCGCGCGGTTCGTCCATCCCTGCATCCTCCCCGTCGAAAGCCGCGGTGCCCCTCGGCGGGGCACATGGCTATAGTGAAGGCTACATTTGACGCCATCTGGGGAGTTGTCGTGTCAGAGATCCATGGGGCAATGCTGCGTCTGCGACAGGCGCAGAAATCATCGAAGGGCGCGGCGGCATATTCGCGCTACGTCAACCGGCCGTTGGGGAGGCCACTCGCCGCGACCGCGTTCGCCCTGCGCATGACGCCGTCGCAGGTGACCATCGTCAGCGCGCTCTGCACGCTGACCGGGGTCGCCCTGATCGCGCTGCTGGCGCCGACGCTCTGGTCGTCGGTGCTCGTCTGCGGCCTGCTCGTGCTCGGCTATGCGCTCGACTCCGCCGACGGGCAGCTCGCCCGGCTCACCGGGGCGGGAACGCTGGCGGGGGAGTGGCTCGACCACTTCTTCGACTCGCTGAAGCTCGCCAGCATCCACCTCGCGGTGCTCGTGTGCTGGTTCCGCTTCTACGACCTGACCGATGTCTGGCTGCTGGTGCCCCTGGGGTTCGCGGTCGTCGCCAACACGTTCTTCTTCGGCATCATCGCGGCCGATTTCCTGCGCCGCATCCACCGGCTGGAGTCGCCCGTCGACGTCGTCGAGGCCCCGCGCGAGGCCTGGCGGTCGGGCGGCCTCTACTCGCTGGCCGTGATCCCGAGCGACTACGGGTTCCTCTGCCTCGCGTTCCTGCTGCTCTGGTGGCAGCCGGGATTCGTCGCCGTGTACACGGCGCTCGCCGCCGTCAACGCGGTGCTGCTCGTACTGGCCGCCTTCCGGTGGCATCGGTCGATCGCCGGGCTGCAGGCGCATGTCTGACCGCGCGGCGCCGCTGCGCGTCATGCAGTCGTTCGGCACCCCGAGGACGACCACGAATCCGTACATCATCATGCTCGACCAGGCGCTCGCCGCCACGGGCGGTGTCGAGCATCTGCGCTTCTCCTGGCGCCAGGCCCTCTGGGGTCGCTACGACGTGTTCCACTGGCATTGGCCCGAGGTCAAGCTGCACGGCGGCAGCCCGCTGTCGTCGGCCGGCAAGTTCGCGCTCACCGCGCTGCTGTGGGCGCGGCACGCGGTGTCGCGTCGGATCGCGGTGGTGCGCACGGTGCACAACCTCGAGCTGCCGGACGACAACGGCGCGCGCCTGTGGCTGCTGCGTCGCATCGAACGTCAGGCCGACCATCGCATCGTGCTCAACGAGACGACCGAGCTGCCGCCCGGCACCGCGAAGACCGTCATCCTGCACGGGCACTACCGCGATTGGTATGCCCCGCAGCCGCGATCGGAGCGGGTTCCGGGCAGGTTGGGCACGTTCGGCGGCGTGCGGCGGTACAAGGGCGTCGCCGGATTCGTAGATGCGTACGCCTCCGCGGTCGCGCACGACCCGGCGCTCAGCATGACGATCGGCGGCAAGGCGTCGAGCCCCGACCTGGCCGACGATCTGCGAGCGCGGGTCGACGGGCTGCCGGGAGTGGCGCTGCGGCTCGAGTTCCTCAGCGACGCGGAGCTGGTCGAGCTGGTGACCGAATCGGAGCTCGTGGTGCTCGCCTACCGGTTCATGCACAACTCGGGCAGCGTGCTCGCGGCGCTCTCACTCGACCGCCCGGTCCTGGTGCCCCGCAACGAACCCAACGAGGCGCTCGCCGTCGAGGTGGGCGCGGCATGGGTGCAGATGTACGACGGCGAGGTCGACGCCGACGATCTGCGCCGGGCGCTGGATGCCGTGCGCCGCCTCCCCGCGGGGGAGCGCCCCGACCTGTCGCGCCGCGAATGGGGAGACGCCGGTCCCGCCCAC
>DAMDKH010000357.1:0-2110 GCA_032099965.1 Microbacterium sp. | reverse complement strand
ACGAGGAGATCGCCGCGGTGAGCGCCCAGGCCGGGGCACGGGTCGTGCGCCGGCCCGCCGGACTCTCGGGAGACACCGCGTCGTCGGAGAGCGCCCTCGTGCACGCGCTCGACGAGCTGGAGGCGGCGGGGGAGCGCATCGACGTCATCGCCTTCCTGCAGGCCACCTCCCCGTTCCTCCCGGTCGACGCGCTCTCCGAAGCCGTGCGCCTGGTGCGCGCCGACGACGCCGACAGCGCGTTCGCCGCCCACGCGACCTACGGCTTCCTCTGGCGCCGTGGTGACGACGCCGCGGCGATCGCGGTGAACCACGACGCCTCTCACCGCCCGCGCCGTCAGGACCGCGCGCCGGACCACCTCGAGACCGGAGCGTTCTACGTGTTCGCCGCGGAGGGGTTCCGCCGCAGCCGTCATCGCTTCTTCGGCCGCACCCGCATCGTCGAGGTTCCGGAGTGGACGGCCATCGAGATCGACGACGAACAGCAGCTCCGCGTCGCCCGCGCGCTCGCCGCGGTGCACGACGTGCCGGAGCCCATCCGGGTGCGCGCCGTGGTGACCGACTTCGACGGCGTGCACACCGACGACACCGCGACCGTCGATGCGGAGGGGCGGGAGCGGGTGCGGGTGAGCCGGGAGGACGGCATGGGCGTCGCGCTGCTTCGCCGGGCGGGGGTGCCGATGCTCATCCTCTCCACGGAGGTCAACCCCGTGGTCCGCGCCCGTGCCGAGAAGCTGCGGGTGCCCGTGCTTCACGGCATCGACGACAAGGAGCGCGCCCTGCGTGAGTGGGCGGAGGGCGAGGGCATCCCGCTCGCCGAGATCGCCTACCTCGGCAACGACGTCAACGATCTGCCCGCGCTGCGCATCGTCGGATGGCCGGTCGCCGTCGCCGACGCGCACCCGGACGTCCTCGCCGAAGCCCGCGTGGTGCTGACGCGGCGCGGCGGGAACGGCGCCGTGCGCGAGCTCGTCGAACGGGTGTTGTCACGCTGACCTCGTGCCGGTAACCGGCGCGTCGACGGGCGTTCACCCTCGCGGCGTAGCCAGGAGGGGTGGGGTTTCCCGCACCGCTCGACGACCGGAGGAACCATGACTGTCAGCATCGGATCGCGCGTGATCGGCGGCGGCCGCCCCGCCTACGTGATCGCCGAGATCGGCCTGAACCACAACGGCGACGTCGACATCGCGAAGCAGCTCATCGAGGTCGCCGCGAAGGCCGGCGCCGACGCCGTGAAGTTCCAGAAGCGCACCCCCGAGATCTCCACACCCGCGCACATGCGCGACGTGCCCCGCGAGACGCCGTGGGGCACCATGAGCTACCTCGACTACCGGCGCCGCGTCGAGTTCGGCCGCGACGAGTACATCGAGATCGGCGACCACGCCACGCTGCTCGGGCTCGACTGGTTCGCCTCGCCGTGGGACGTGCCCAGCGTCGCGTTCCTCGAGGAGCTGAACGTCGTCGCGCACAAGGTCGCCTCCGCCAGCCTCACCGACACCGAGCTGCTCGTCGCCCTCCGCGAGACCGGCAAGCCCGTCATCCTCTCGACCGGCATGTCGACGATCGAGCAGATCGACCGCGCACTCGACACCCTCGGCACCGACCGCGTCGTGCTGATGCACGCCACCTCCACCTACCCCCTGGAGCCGGAGGAGGCGAACCTGCGGGCCATCGCCACCCTGCGCGACCGCTACGCCGGCATCCCCGTCGGATACTCGGGGCACGAGCGCGGTCTGCAGATCTCCCTCGCGGCGGTCGCCCTCGGGGCCGTGGCCGTCGAACGGCACATCACGCTGGACCGCACGATGTGGGGATCCGACCACGCCGCCTCCCTGGAGCCGACCGGTCTGGAGCACCTCGTGCGCGACATCCGCGTGATCGAGAAGGCCCTCGGCGACGGCGTCAAGCGCGTGTTCGACAGCGAGCTCGCGCCCATGGCCAAGCTGCGCCGCGTGCCCGCATGAGCGGCCGGCTCCCCGCCGTCGAGCCGGGTCTGCGGGTGGTCGCGATCGCCGACGCCGACTCGTTCGTGAAGTGGTCGGCGGCGCTGCTCGCCTCGGTCTCGGGCATCCGCCCGCGGGTGCTGCTGATCGCGACCCCGCTGACGGTGAGC
>DAMDKH010000356.1:0-2117 GCA_032099965.1 Microbacterium sp. | reverse complement strand
GAGCCGGCGCCGCGTGCCGAGACCGCCTCCCGCTCCTCGGCGGCCATCGCGCCTTCCGCGCGCGCCACCGCGACGGATGCTCCGCTCTGGGCCGAGGCGTCGTCGCTCTTCGACGATTTCGACACCCCCACGGCCGAGCCGATCGAACTGCGGCTGCGCCTCAGCGGAGACGAGCACGCGCGACTCCGCGACCGCGCCGACGCACAGGGCATCTCGCTCGAGTCCGCACTCCGCCGCCTGATCTGAGCACCCCGCCGCGTACACTCGGCTCATGTCGACCCCCGCACGCACCATCGGCCGCATCTTCCTCGGCTCGGCGCTCGCCTTCGCCGGAATCACGCACCTCACCGTGGCCCGCCGCGAGTTCCAGGCGCAGGTGCCCGAATCCCTGCCCCTCGATCCGGACACCACGGTCGTGGCATCGGGTGTCGCCGAGATCGCGCTGGGATCCGCGCTGCTCTTCGCGCGTCGCCGCCGTCGGACCGTCGGCACGATCGCCGCCCTGTTCTTCGTGGCCGTGTTCCCCGGCAACGTGTCGCAGTGGATGCACCAGCGCGACGGATTCGGTCTCGACACCGACATGAAGCGCTTCGTGCGGCTGTTCTTCCAGCCCGCACTCGTCGCCCTCGCCCTCTGGTCGACGCGCACGCGACGCTGACCTTCCGGCCCGGAGCATCCGCCCGGCGAAAGTAGACTCGGCGGATGGGAGAGCGGCCGGTGACGACGAGGTGAAGACTCGCACCGTCTTCGGCCTGCTCCGTCTCGGCGCCGCCGCACTCTGCCTGGCCGCCCTCATCCACCGCATGGCGTGGGGGCTCGCGTCGCACACCGTGGCGAGCCAGAACTTCTTCGCCTACCTGACGAACCAGTCGAACGTCGCCTTCGTGGTGCTGTTGAGCGTGGCCGGCGTTGTCGCGTTGCGGCGTGCGCGGGATCCGCGCTGGCTCACCATCGGGCTGGCGCTGGTGCTCACCTGGACCATCACGGCGGGCATCGTGTTCGCGATCCTCGTCTGGCAGGCGGGGCTGCGCGGCATCCGCATCGACGTGCCCTGGTCCGACCAGGTGCTGCACTTCTACCTCCCCGCCTGCACGGTGGCGGCCTGGGCGCTCGCGCCTGGGCACCGGTGGGTGCCGTGGCGCGTGATCCCCTCGACGCTCATCTACCCGGTCGTGTGGGGCGTCTTCACCCTGGTGCGCGGGCCCCTGATCGGCTGGTACCCGTACTACTTCCTCGACCCGCGCCAGGTGAGCGGACCGCTGGAGTTCGTGATCTCGTCGGCGATCGCGCTGGCGACGTTCGCCGTGGTCGCCACCGCCTTGGTGCTCATCAGTCGGATGCCGCTGCCCCGTCGCCCCCGCGGCCGGGCCGGACGGTCGACGGCGCCCCCGCCCGACGATCCCTCATCGGAGACGACACCCGGCCGACCGCCACACGACGGAGCCGACCGGCGCGCGGCGCCCGCGACTCAGGGCAGGTAGACCCCGAGCGATTCGAGGGCGGCCTCGATCGCCTTCTTCTCGTCCCACTCGGCGAATTTGGCTGCGGCGTCGCCGCCGACGATCCCCACGAGCACGTTCTCGCCGGTCGCCGGTCGCAGGTTGATCCAGGTGCGGATGCTCGCGTCGCCGCCGACCGTGTGCCAGATCGACTCCTCGGCATCCCAGAACGGCTCGTCCCACCGCAGCCATACGGTCTCGATCGATCCCATGCCGAGAGCCGAGATCGCGCCACGGTTGGCGAACGGGAGCGGCGGATCGAACTCGATGCCCTGCTGCTGCAGCACGCCCAGCGGCACCGTCACGATCACGCGATCGAACGACAGGGCCTCCCCGGTGCCCATCCGCACGCTCACGCCCGTGTCGTCGTAGGCGAGGCGGGTCACCGGCTGGTTGAGTCCCACCTGCACCCCGTCGAGCGCGTGCTCGACGAACGGCACGAGACTGTCGCGTGCGGCGCGCGGCTCGTCGGGCGGCAGCGGCGGCGCGAACCAGCTCGAGAGCTCGGCCGCCTCCGCACCGGACGCGGTGGCGAACACCGACAGCAGCGCGAGGGTCGCCGGGTCGGCGGTGTCGACGCCCGCGAGCACGTGGAGTCCCCGGGCGCCGAATCCGAGG
>DAMDKH010000355.1:0-2118 GCA_032099965.1 Microbacterium sp. | reverse complement strand
CCCGCGTGCTGCTCGTCGGCGCTGCAGGCGCGGCCATCGCCGCCGTCGCCCTCCTCCTCGTCCGTCTCCTCCGCCGTCGTGCGACGGCTCCCGCCGCCCCGGCCGACGCTGCCGCCGCGGAAGACCAGTGAAAGGCCCTGTCATGACCCGCACCACGAAGACCGCCCTCCCCCGCCTCGCGGCGCTCGCCGCGCTGACCCTGCTGACGCTCACCGGGTGCGCGAGCGCGGGCGACGACCCGGCGGACACGACTCCTGCCGGAGACGCCGTGACGATCGAGGACGCCTGGATCAAGGCGACGGATGACGACATGTCCGCCGCGTTCGGCTCGGTGCGGAACACGGGCGACGCCGACCTCACGGTCGTCTCGGCCACGACGGACGCCGCCCGAACGGTCGAGCTGCACGAGACGGTCGAGAACGAGGCCGGCGAGATGGTGATGCGCGAGATCGAGGGCGGGTTCACGATCCCCGCCGGCGACGCGCTGCCGCTCGAACCGGGCGGCGACCACATCATGCTGATGGGCCTCACCGGCCCGCTCGCGGCGGGCGACGAGGTCACGGTCACCCTGACGTTCTCCGACGACTCGACCTTCGCCTTCACCGCACCGGTGAAGGACTACTCGGGCGCGAACGAGAACTACGAGGGCGACGACCACGACGGCGGCGACCACTGATGCGCGCGCGCACCGGGGGTGCGCGCTCCGATCGTCCCGGGTCGACCCGGCGGCAGTTCCTCCTCGGAGGAGCTGTCGTCGGCGTCGGCGCGGCGACGGCGATCGGAGTCGACCACGCCCTGAACCGTCCCGGCGGCGAGGCGTCCGCTCCCGCCTCCCTCCCGATGAACGGCGCGGAGACCGTGCCCTTCCACGGCGAGCACCAGGCCGGCATCGACACGGCGGCCCAGGCGCACGGCCTGTTCCTCGCGCTCGACCTGCGCGACACGACCGATCGCGACGGGCTGGCGCGTCTGCTGCGCATCCTCTCCGACGACGCGGCGCGACTCACGCAGGGAAAGGCCGCGCTCGCCGATTCGGAGCCGGAGCTCGCGCTCGCCCCCGCCCGTCTGACGGTCACCTTCGGCTTCGGCCCGCGGCTCGTCGCCCGTGCCGGGGCGACCGCGCCCGACTGGCTCTCGCCTCTCCCGGCGTTCTCCATCGACCGGTTGCAGCCCGAGTTCAGCGACGGCGACCTGCTGCTGCAGATCGCCGCCGACGATCCGCTCACCGTCTCGCATGCGGCGCGGATGCTTCTGAAGGACGCCCGGAGCTTCGCGGTGCTGCGATGGAGCCAGCAGGGTTTCCGCCGCGCCTACGGCACCGAGCGTCCTGGCACCACGATGCGCAACCTGTTCGGGCAGGTCGACGGCACGGCGAACCCGCAACCGGGCACGGCGGCGTTCGACGAGGTCGTCTGGGCGGGCGAGGGCTGGATGACCGGGGGCACGGGCATGGTGGTGCGGCGCATCCGCATGGACCTCGACGCCTGGGACCGGCTGGATCGGAGCGGGCGCGAGGCCTCGGTGGGCCGCACCCTCGCGGACGGGGCACCGCTGACCGGCACGGCGGAGTTCGACGAGCCCGACCTCACCGCGACGACGCCGGTGGGCTTCCCCGTGATCCCGGCGTTCGCGCACCTGCGGCGGGCGCGCGGCGACGACGGAGAGAAGATCTTCCGCCGGGCGTACAACTACGACGAGCGCCCCGCGGGCGAGAGCGTCTCGGAGTCCGGGCTGATCTTCGTCTCGTTCCAGGCCGACATCGACCGCCAGTTCACGCCCATGCAGCAGCGTCTCGCCGACCTCGACCTCCTCAACGAGTGGACGACGCCGATCGGCTCGGCCGTGTTCGCGATTCCCCCGGGATGCCGCGAGGGCGGCTCCTGGGGGCGTCGTGAGCGACCGGGGCCGGAGCTGGTTCGGACCTCTCCTGCTCCGGCTGCACTTCCTGGCCGGCATCCTCGTGGGTCCGTTCCTCCTCGTGGCGGCGCTCAGCGGCGCCGTGTACGCCCTGACGCCCACCCTCGAACAGGTCGTGTACGCCACCGAGCTGCACGCCCCGGTGCGCGGGGAGCCGCTGCCGCTCGCCGCGCAGATCGCGAGCGCCGCGGACCACGTCGG
>DAMDKH010000354.1:0-2133 GCA_032099965.1 Microbacterium sp. | reverse complement strand
TGTGGTGGACGAGGCACCCGACGACGACCGCCGCGGGGCCCGCCGTCAGAAGTTCCAGCGGGCTTTCGAGCGCTACGGCGTGCCCGGGGTGAGCCTGCTGGGCCCGCTCCTGCTCCCCACGCACTTCACCGCCACCATGCTCGCCGCCTCGGGCATCGGCAAGGGACGCATCCTCCTCTGGCAGGCCGTCGCGATCATCGGCTGGACGACCCTGCTCACCCTCATCGTCACCGGAGCGGTGTCGGCGGTCGGCTGACCGTCGCCGCGTCGGGCGCGCGATTGTCGCAGGCGCTTCGCGATTTGAAAAGGCCCTGCAGCGATCCCCGCACTCGGGCGCTGGATGGGGGTTCACCGACAGCGGATCAGAGAGGTAGGACCCATGTTCTTCCACCGACAGGAACTGCAGTTCTCGGCGACACCGGAGAAGCCCGATGCCGTCTACGCGCGCAAGCTTCAAGAGGTGCTGGGCGGCCAGTACGGAGAGATCTCCGTCGCCATGCAGTACCAGTTCCAGGCCTGGAACATGCACATCCCCGGCAAGTACCGCGATCTCGTGTTCGGCATCGGTGCCGAGGAGATGGGCCACGTCGAGATGCTGGCCGTCATGATCGCGCAGCTGCTCGAGAAGTCGCCCCTGGGCATCACCGAAGACGCCGTGCAGGACGACCCGACGGTCGCCGCGGTGATCGGCGGCACCGACGTGCAGCACGGCATCGTCGCCGGCGCCGGAGCGCGTCCCGTCGACAGCAACGGCAACCCGTGGCAGGGCTCGTACATCACGGCGAGCGGAAACCTGCTCGCCGACTTCATGGCCAACGCCAACGCCGAGATGCAGGGGCGCGTGCAGGTCGCGCGGCTCTATCACATGACCGACGACCACGGCGTCCGGGACATGCTCGGCTTCCTGCTGGCCCGCGACACCATGCACCAGAACCAGTGGCTGCGTGCGGTCGAGGAGCTCAAGGAGGAAGGCGCGGAGGAGCTGCCCGTTCCCAGCAACTTCCCCCTCGACAAGGAGCACCGCGAGGTGTCGTACCAGTACCTGAACTTCAGCGACGGCGCCGCCGCGGCCGAGGGATCGTGGGCTTCCGGCCCGACCCCCGACGGCAAGGGCGAGTTCAGCTACCACGACGGTCCCACGACGACGGCCGAGATGCCGCCGCCCACCCACCCGGACGCCCGCTTCTACGGGACCACGGAGCTGCCCAACATGGTCGAGAAGATCGCCGGGGCCGCGCAGGACAAGCTCCACAAGGAATGAGCGCGACGCGCGGCACACGAGGGGGCGCACCCGGCACACACCGGTTGCGCCCCCTCGGCGAGCAGGTGGTGGCGATCACGGGCGGGTCGCGCGGCATCGGCCGCGCGGCGGCACGGCGGATGGCCGGGGCCGGCGCGCGCGTGGTCGTGCTGGCCCGCGACGAAGACGGTCTGGTCGAGACGGTGCGGCTCATCGAGCAGGACGGCGGCGCCGCGCGTCACCTCGTGGTCGACGTCACCGACGCCGACGCGGTGCGCACCGCGGTGGAGCGCATCGAGGAGATGTTCGGCCGGCTCGACACCTGGGTAGGCAACGCCGGCGTGCTCATGTACGGCCGGTTCACCGAGACCCGACCGCAGGAGTTCCGCGACGTGCTCGAGGTGAACCTGCTCGGGCAGATCCACGGCATCCAGGCCGCTCTCCCGGCGCTGCGGCGTGCGGGCGGCGGAGCCCTGGTCATCGTCTCCTCCGTCGAGGCCGTGGTGACCCTACCGATGCACAGCGCCTACGCCGCGTCGAAGCATGCGCTCGAAGGCGTGCTCGACGGGCTGCGTCGCGAGCTCGGCGACGAGCACCCCCTGATCAGCGTCACCTCGGTGCGCCCGGCAGTCATCGACACCCCCATCTACCGCCACGCCCGCAACCGCATGCCCTGGCGCCCCCAGGCTCCGCCGCCCTATTACTCCGCCGGAGTCGTGGCCGAGGCGATCGCCTTCGCGGCGACGCACCGGGTGCGTACCATCCACGCCGGCGGCGGCGGCCCGCTGCTCGTCGCCGCCCAGCGTCTCGCGCCGGGCGTGGTCGACGCGGTCTTCCGCCGGATCGGTCCGGGTCTCATGCACACCGACGAGCCCGACCACACCGGCGGGGGC
>DAMDKH010000353.1:0-2146 GCA_032099965.1 Microbacterium sp. | reverse complement strand
TCTCCGCGCGTCGACGCGCCGATGCGGAGCGCACGGCCGCGCTCGGTCTCTGAGCCCACCCACCGCGCCCGCGTCCGTCTCGGGTGCGCGGCGTCAGCGTGTCAGGACGCGAGGCCCATCGCGTCCATGCGCCGCGCGTGCGCGCCCATGAGTTCGGTGTACACCGGCTCGATGCGCTCGTCGTCGGGGGCGACGAGGGCGTCGGGACGCAGCGCGGAGCGGCACACGAGGATCGTGTCGCCGACCAGCCGGCGCGCCCACATCGAGAGCAGCGACCGCCATTCCTCGTCGCTCTCGATCGTCTCCTGGATGATCGCGACGATCTCGTGCCGCGCATCGTCCTCGCGCAGGATGCGGGCGATCTGCTGCCCCGTCTCGCCGTAGCTGGACGCGAGGGCGAGGTAGAAGTCGTCGAGCATGCCCGCGGTGATGTACACGGCGAGCAGGGTCTCGCGCGGACGGGCGCCGATCGTCTTGCGGCGGAACGCGTCGAGGTTCTCCCGGAACGGGAGCATGAGCTGGGTGGGGTCGTCCCCGCGCGCCGCGATGACCTCCACGATCCCGCGGTGCTTGGTGAGCGCCGCTCCGGCGGCCCGGGACAGCGCTTCCTTCTCGGCGAGCGCCGGGGTCGCACGGATGAGCCGGGTGAGGGTCTCGAAGTACCCGAGCTGGAGGTAGGCCGCCTGGCCGAGGAAGCGCGAGAGCTCCGGCGCCAGCTCGGCGAAGTCGACGCGCGTCGCGTCCCCCTGATCTCCGCGACTCCGCAACGCGAGCGTGCGGCGCGGCGCGGCATCGCGCTGCCAGAACCACTTCACCACCGGGGTCTCCTTCCCGCGTCGGCCACCACCCTCACACTACCGGTGGGCAGGGTACTCCTCGGGGCGGAGGACCCCTCGGGTAGGCTGGGCGTGTCCCCGCCGTCGGAGCGGGGCCCGCGCCTGTGGCACAGAGACGGCGTGGATCGTTTACGTGGCGGTCGGTCGCGACCGCCGGACAGGCAATCTGAACACAGTGACTACTTTCTCCGATCTCGGGATCGATCAGGACATCGTCGATGCCCTCGCCGGGAAGGGCATCATCGACGCCTTCCCCATCCAGGAGCAGACCATCCCCCTCGGCCTCCCCGGGCAGGACATCATCGGCCAGGCCAAGACCGGCACCGGCAAGACCTTCGGCTTCGGCATCCCGGTCGTGCAGCGCCTCGGGCCCGACCCGGAGCACGGCGTGAAGGCGCTCATCGTCGTTCCCACCCGCGAACTCGCCGTGCAGGTCTACGAAGACATCGACCTGCTGACCAGCAACCGCTCCACCAGCGTCGTCGCCATCTACGGCGGCAAGGCGTACGAAGGTCAGATCGACCAGCTCAAGGCGGGCGCGCAGATCGTGGTCGGAACCCCCGGCCGTCTCATCGATCTCGCCGGCCAGCGGCTGCTCGACCTGTCGAACGCGACCGAGGTCGTGCTCGACGAGGCCGACAAGATGCTCGACCTCGGCTTCCTCGCCGACATCGAGAAGATCTTCCAGAAGGTGCCCGCGGTGCGCCACACCCAGCTCTTCTCGGCGACGATGCCGGGTCCGATCGTCGCCCTCGCGCGGCGGTTCATGACGAACCCCATCCACATCCGCGCGAGCGACCCCGACGAGGGACTCACGCAGGCCAACATCAAGCACCTCGTCTACCGCGCCCACTCGCTCGACAAGGATGAGGTCATCGCGCGCATCCTGCAGGCGGAGGGCCGCGGCAAGACCGTGATCTTCACCCGCACGAAGCGTGCCGCGCAGCGCCTCGTCGATGAACTGGGCGACCGCGGCTTCAACGTCGGCGGCGTGCACGGCGACATGGGGCAGGATCAGCGCGAGCGCTCGATGGCCGCGTTCAAGGCGGGCAAGAAGGACGTGCTGGTGGCGACCGACGTGGCCGCCCGCGGCATCGACGTCGACGACGTCACCCACGTGATCAACCACACGATCCCCGACGAGGACAAGACGTACCTGCACCGCGCCGGTCGCACCGGCCGCGCCGGCAAGACGGGTATCGCCGTCACGTTCGTCGACTGGGAAGACCTGCACAAGTGGGCGCTCATCAACCGCGCTCTCGAGTTCGGCCAGCCCGAGCCCGTCGAGACGTACTCGTCGAGCCCGCACC
>DAMDKH010000352.1:0-2154 GCA_032099965.1 Microbacterium sp. | reverse complement strand
TCGGTGGAGGCGCCGGAGAGCTCGTCGAGCATGACGTCGGCGGCGAAGCGGGCCGCGCCCACGCCCAGCCCGGTGAACCCCGACGCGTAGGCGACGCGGCCGCGGCGGGCGGTGCCGAAGAACGCGCAGAAGCGGCTCGACGAATCGATCGCGCCGGCCCAGCGGTGGCTGAACCGCAGCCCCTCGAGCTGCGGGAAGGTGGTGAAGAAGTGGGAGGCGAGGCGGCGGTGGCTCTCGGCGCGGTCCTCGTATTCGGGGCGGATCCTGCCGCCGTAGTGGTACACGGCGTCGTATCCGCCGAACAGGATGCGGTCGTCGGCGGTGAGCCGGTAGTAGTGGAACTGGTTGGCGCTGTCGGCGAGGCCCTGCCGGTTCGACCACCCGATCGAGGCGAGCTGTTCGCCGGTCAACGGCTCGGTCATCAGCACGTAGTCGTACACCGGTACGGTCATGAGCCGGTTGCGTCGCAGGAGCGAGGGGAAGACGTTGGTGGCGAGGGCCACGGCATCCGCCACGACCGCGCCCTGTCTCGTGGTGACCGTGATCGGGCCGGTGCCGTCGCCGTCGATGCCGGTGACGAGACTGCGCTCGTGGATCTCGACGCCCAGTTCGGTCGCCACTCGCGCGAGTTCGAGACCGAGCTTCGCCGGATGCACGAGAGCGGTGTCGTGGCGGTCCCACGCGCCGGCGAGGAAGGTGGGGGAGTTCACCTCGGCCTGCACGGCGTCGCGGTCGAGGAAGCCCTCCTCCTCGCGCAGCCAGTCGACCTGGTGCGGTTCGACGGCCACGGCGAGCTGGCCGGTGCGCTCGAACTCGGCATCCATCGCGTACCGCTTGACGGTGGCGGCGATGCCGTCGAGGTTCTCTCGTCCGAGCCGGGTCAGCTCGGGCATCTCCTCCGGCCAGCGGTTCATGCCGTTCTCGTGCCCGTGGGTGAGGCTCGCCTCGCAGAATCCGCCGTTGCGGCCGGAGGCGGCCCACGCCACGCGCGACGCCTCCAGCAGCACCACGCGACGATCGGGGTCGCGCTCCTTGGCGCGCACCGCCGTCCAGAGCCCGGCGTATCCGCCTCCGACCACGACGAGGTCGGCACGCGTGCGCGCGGTCAGGGCCGGGTACTCGGCACGTGCGACGTCGTCGAGCCAGAACACGGCGAGCGCGGTGTCGCGCAGGGATTCGTCGATGACCGACGGCGCCGGACGGTGCCGCTCGAAGACGGTGGTTCCCATGGTCGCTCCTCAGTGGGGTGCGCGTGCGGGGTGCGCGTCAGCGCGTGCCCCAGTTGTAGAGGTCTTTGTAGAGGCCGGCGTAGAGCAGGCTCTCGGTGTGCACGACGCCCGGGATCGTGCGGATGCGGGAGGAGATGAGATCGAGCAGGTGCTCGTCGTTCTCGCACACGGCCTCGACGAGGATGTCGAAGCGTCCGAGCGTGACCACGACGTAGGCGATCTCGGTGATCTCGGAGAGCCGCACCGCGATCTCGCGCGGGTCTCCGGTGACGCGGATGCCGATCATCGACATGCGGTGGAATCCGAGTTGCAGGGGGTCGGTGACCGCGACGATCTGGATCACTCCCGACTCGGTGAGCCGCTGCACCCGCTGCCGGGTCGCGGCCTCGCTGAGGCCGACCTCGCGCCCGATCTCCGCGTAGGCGCGGCGGCCGTCCTCCTGCAGCAGTTCGATGATGCGCTTCGCGATGTCGTCGAGCACCGGCTGCGTCTTCGTGACCATGTGTCGATCCTGTCAGGCACGACGCACGCATGCAACAGATTCCGTCGTTCGGGGCATCCTGGGTCGCTGATTCCGTATCCAGTGGGGAAAGCAGGCGGGGCCTGCCTCGCACCCGCGCGCCGAGCGCGAGGCGTCGCCCCGGGAAACCGGTGTCTGGGCGGCGCGTCTGTGCCACAGTGGAACGGACCGCAATGGGGAGATCGCCACCGCATGACCAGACCGCTCGCAGGGCCGCAGACGCTGTTGCGCGCCATCAACGGCCGCGCCATCCTCGAGACGCTGGCCGGTGACGGGCCGCAGACCCGCACCGACCTCATGGCCGCGACCGGCCTCTCGCGCACGGCCGTGTCGCAGGTGCTGCGGATGCTCGAGAGCGCGGGTGCCGTCGCCCCGGCCGGAGTCGACCGGGGTGCGCGCGGGCCC
>DAMDKH010000351.1:0-2162 GCA_032099965.1 Microbacterium sp. | reverse complement strand
ACCGCCCGACGGCGGCATCCCCCCGCGAGCAAGACGCCCGCCCGGCGCGAATCGGTCGGGCTCGCGCGAGATTCCGGCCCCGCGCTCGTCTCTTCCATGACGCCGATCCCGACCCGTCGGCGCGGAGGACCCCATGAGCCACGACGGCGACCGACGAGCGCACGACCTGCTGCTGATCGCGGCCTCCGCCGCGCACGAGAGGTTCGCCGTGACCGCGCCCGCCGCGGCCGTCGCCGACGCGGTCGAGCGGATCGTGGCGGAGGGCGAGCACACCGACCTCCAGATCGATGACGAGAGGCAGCGGCTGCGCTTCCGCACCCCGCAGACGATCTGGGTCGGCGAGCAGGAGGTCGGGGTCACCCTCGTCCCGATGCGCCGCGGCTGCGAGGTGCACGTCACGGTCGACGTCGCGCCGGGACCGCCGCCCAGCGCGCACGACGCCGAGAAGAACGCGGTCGCCGTGGCGCAGGTGCGTCGCCAGATCGAGCTCGCGACGGCGTGATCCGACCCCGCCGACAGATTTCCGCCCCGAGCACGTCAACAGATATGGATGCCGAGTCTCGGTCTCGCGCATCTCGCCCCGATCCGGGAATGTCGGGGCCACCCGGTGGGCGGCATGGGGGTGCCGCCCACCACCGGTGGTCGGCACGTCGTCCTGCGGTGCCGACCACCCCCTCCTCCGCACCCGGACCACCGCCCCGTTCCGGCGCCGCCCTCCCGATATGCTCATGCGCATGACGCTGGTGACCGTGCGAGAGAACCTGTCCACCCCCGAGGGATTCGCGAAGGCCGTCGATGCCCGCGGAAAGGCTTTCAGCGTGGGCGTGGCCTCGCTCGGACTCGGCGTCGCGGCCCTGCTGATCAACCTCTTCCAGATCGGCTCGGCCACCGACTGGCGGTGGAACCTCATCTTCCCGTTGTTCTTCCGGGCCGATGCCCTCGAGTTCTCCAGCGGACGCGGACAGGTGTGGCACTACGTCTACGTGTACGCCCCGCTCGTGCTGATCCCGCTCGGCATCATCCTGCTGGCCGTGCACCTGGCCACGCGGCGCACCGCCGGAGCGGCGCTGTACGACGACTTCCGCTCGCGCGGCTGGGTGGGCCGGCAGCGCTACACGGGCCTCAAGGTGAAGAACGGCAACGCCGACGTCGACACCGTCCTGATCTCCCACCCGTCCCTCCCGGACGAGACGTTCGAGGCGATCGCCCTGCAGTTCCAGACGTCCGTCTCCGCGCTCGACAAGAAGGCGGCCAAGGCGTTCGGCGCCGCCGCGGTCAAGGCCGGCGCCCTCACCGGCACGAGCGGCACCGCGGTGTCTCCGGCGCTTCCGCCCGAGGTCACGTTCGCTCCCGCCCAGGGGAAGACCGAGTTCGCGGTCGTCATCCCTCCGGCGCCGGGAACCACCGGGCGCTACCGCGTGCGGGCCGTCAAGGCGTAGCCCCGGCAGGCGATTCTGCGGACGAGCGTCAGAAAGCGAACGCTCGCTCGTCATCTCTCGTGAGGGGGAGTCGGTTCCCTCATCAACGCGGCGGTTCCTCGGGGAATCGTCGTGTGAAGGGGGCGGAGTGTGGTGCGCCGCCCCCTTCTCCCCTCTCGAGCTGATTGGTGATTCATGACGTTGCTGTTCGACGAAGTCCGATCCCGTCCGCACGGCGGTCGCCGCCGCGCCGATCACGACCAGGACGACCTCGCCCCCGCCGACCCCAATCCGGGCATGGCCTCGGCCCCGCGTCAGGAGGTGTTCGACGGTTCGGAGTTCCGTCGGGTCCGCCGCTTCCTCGGTGACGACGCGTTCACCGAGCTCGGAACCGCGATCGCCTCCGGCGCCATCGCCGACGGCGAGCTGCTGCGCGACCGCGAGCTGGCGGAGCAGGTGGGCATCTCCCGCACGCCCGTGCGCGAGGCGATCCTGCAGCTGCAGCAGATCGGGCTGGTCGAGGTGCTGCCGTCACGGCGCACCCGGGTCACTCCGCTGACGCTGCACGACGCCGAGGACTGCCGGCGGTGGGCGGGGTACTGCGGGGGCATCGCCGCCCGCCAGGGGGTCCCCCGACTCACGGCAGCCGACGGCGAGACGGCGCTCGAACGCGTCGAAGCGCTCCTCGCCGCCCTCGGAGACCCGGCCACCGCGGCGACCCGCGCGCTCGATCTCCTGCTGTTC
>DAMDKH010000350.1:0-2186 GCA_032099965.1 Microbacterium sp. | reverse complement strand
GCTCCCGCACGCCTCGCGGGCGATCACCCTGCTCGTCGGCTCCGTCACCGACGACGGCATCACGGCCGTCGCCCGGCAGCGCGACTCGCGCGAGGAGATCTACCAGGCCGCCGCGGCGGAGCGCACCCTGCGCGACGCGGAGAACGTGTCCGACGCGATCCGTCGGGCCGGCGGGGAGGGGATCGCCGCCGACCCCGAGACGCTCCCCCCGCGGATCGCCGACCGCTACCTCGAGCTCAAGGCCGCCGGACGCCTCTAAAGCTGCATCGACGAGGGACCCGGCGGGTCATCCCGCCAGCAGGCGCGGGGTCCCCGCCTCGAACTCCACCAGGTCACCGGTCTCGCCACGTCGGTACGCACGCCCGCCGACGACGAGCATGTAGAAGAGGAACACACCGAGGGCCGCCGCCCCGATCCCGATCTTCACCGGCCACGGCAGCGCCCAGCCGGTGACGAAGCCCTCGACGAGACCGGCGAGGAACAGGGCGAAGATCAGCCCGAGGGCGACGGTCGCGAGTGACCTCCCCTCCGTCGCCAGCGCCTCGACGCGCGTGCGCGCGCCCGGGGCCACCCACGCCCAGAACATGTGCAGCCCGGCGGCCGCCGCGACGAAGAGGCACGTCAGCTCGAGCATCCCGTGCGGCAGCACGTAGAGCAGCATGAGCTCGCCCTTGCCGTGGGCCACCATCACGGCACCCGCCTGGCCGACGTTCATCGCGTTGCCGATCATGGAGTAGACGGGGAAGACACCCGTGATGCCGAGGATGACGGTGAGCATCGCGATCAGGGCGTTGTTGAACCAGACCATTCCCATGAACACGGCCGCGGGGTTCTCGGTGTAGTAGCCGGTGAAGCTCTCGTCGGCGTACTGCTGCAGGGCATCGGGCGGTCCCAGGGTGGCGATGAGCGCCGGATCCCCGGAGATCCAGAACGCCGTGCCGAACGCGATGGCGAGGAACGCGGCGCCGATGACGAGCGTCGTCCACCGCAGCCGATAGAGGGCGGCGGGCAGCTGGTCGACGAAGAAGCGGGATGCCTGGGTGAGCACGGAGTCGGCGGCACCGGTCAACCGCAGACGCGCACGCACGAGGATCGTCGAGAGGTAGTCGCCCTGCGGGGAGTCCCCGACCGAGGTCTGCAGTTCGGCGAGATCCGCCGAAGCGGCACGGTAGCGGAGGATCAGCTCGTCGACGCCCGCACCGTCGAGCCGGGCCTTGCTCAGCTCGTCGAGGCGCGCCCACTCCGCCCGGCGGGCATCGGTCAGTGCGTCGGCGTCCACCTGATTTACTGTACTCATGTCCGCGACGATCGATGGGTCCGACGAGGTGCTCTCGGGAGAGGCCGTCGCGATCGGCGCCCAACCCCTCGGATTCCTCCTGCGGTCCCTCGGCGCCCTGATCGACCTGGTGCTCGGCTACGCCGTGTTCCTCCTCTGGTTGTTCCTCCGGGCATGGTTGACGAACGCCGGCGTGCTCACCGAGGCGACAGATCGCACCGCCACGATCGCCGCCACCGTCACCAGCTTCCTCGTGCTCCCGATCACCATCGAGATGCTCACGCGGGGCCGCAGCCTCGGGAAGCTCGCGGTCGGAGGGCGCATCGTCCGCCTGGACGGGGGTGCGACCGGATTCCGGCACGCGTTCATCCGCGGATTGCTGGGCGTGGCCGAGATCTATCTGACCTTCGGCGGACTCGCCGTGATCTCCGGGGCCCTCACGGCCCGGTCGCAGCGCCTCGGCGACCTGGTCGCCGGCACCTACAGCCAGCGGGTGCGCACGCCCGCGCTGGCGGTCAACGCACCTTCGATGCCGCCCGAGCTCGCCGGCTGGGCGCAGGTCGCCGACGTCGCCCGGCTCCCCGATCGTCTGGTGCGACGCATCTCGCAGTTCCTCGCCCACGCGACGCAGCGCGTCTGCGCGTCGCGGAGGAGCTCCTGTCCGAGGCCGCTCCGTACATCGCTCCTCTGCCCGTCGGAGCGCCCGAGCGCATCCTGGTGGCCGTGACGGTGATCCGTCGAGAGCGGGAACGCCGCGCACTGGTGGCCTCGGACGAGCGCGCGGAGCGGCTGACGGGGCGACGCATCCGCGTCTGATCCCCCTCCCGCGGCGACGTGTCGCTCCGGCCGGTCAGCCCGCGACGCGACCTGCGTGCACGACGAGGCCGGACGTCAGACGCGAAGGGCCTGG